>CAMDCC010000229.1 GCA_945889545.1 Bifidobacterium breve
CTCGGTAGCAGTGAAGAACGCGGCGGCCGACTCCGCGTCTGACACATCAAGCTGGTGGACGAAGGGGGTTCCGCCGGCATCTCGCACGGACGCCGCGGTCTCTTCGAGGCGCTCGAGTCGGCGACCCCCGAGTGCCATCCGCCACCCGAGCTTCCCGAGCTCGACGGCGATCGCGGATCCGATGCCGGAGCCCGCTCCCGTGACGATGGCAGTGCGTTGTTCGTCCACGGCGTCAGACATTAGAGCGAGCCCGGAGCCGAGCCGAGGAAGGGGAGCGGCCGGTAGCCTGCCGCGCGTGACCTCGGAAGTCGTCGCCCTCGATGGCCGTTCCCTTGGCAAGCGGGGCGCGGCCACACGCCGAAGGCTGCTCGACGCGACCGCCACCCTGCTCGAGACGCACGGTGTGCGAGACCTGCGGGTCGTCGACATCGCACGCGAGGTCGGGACGTCGCCTGCGACCTTCTACCAGTACTTCCGCGATGTGGAAGAGGCAGTGCTTGCACTGGCGGCTGAGGTCGGCGAGGACCTCGCACCGATCGGTGAGCTCCTGGCGCGTCCCTGGGAAGGCAGTCACGGGCTCGCCAGCGCGCGCGAGCTGGTCGACGCCTTCGTCGGATACTGGGACGTCCACCGTGCAGTGCTGCGCACCCGCAACCTCGCGGCACAGGAAGGCGATCACCGGTTTCGCACCGTGAGGATCGACGCGTTGCGTCCGTTGCGCGAGGGGTTAGCCGCGAAGGTCGAAGAGGCGCAGAAAGCCGGACGGGTGGCACCGGAGATCACACCCATGGCCGCCGCCGCGGCGCTCGCCGCGATGATGGAGCGGATGGCTGCGTTCCATGTGGAGCTCGAGCTCTGGGGAGTGGAGCGGCGCGACCTCGTGGAGACGACGGCGCGGATCGTGTTTCAGACTGTCACTGGGTCGTTGGGCTGACGACTGCGCCTCTGGTCGACTCCGCGCCGTCTCGCTCCGTTGCGCTGAACTGCACGGTGAGCTCGAGGTCGCGGCCGAACGTCTTTTCGAAGAGCTCGCGTTTGCGACGCGCGCCCCAGAGCTCGAGTTCCACGTCGCGCGACGTGCGAACCTGGATCACCACCAACGAGGGACCGACGCGAACCTCGATGCCGTCGACCGCCTCGGCGCGTCCCCGGTCGAGCCCGTCGGCGACGCGCAGCAGCGCGGCGAGTCGTCGGAGCCGCCCTTCGTCGACGAGTCCGTAGTCGTCGCCGGGCGACGGGTTCCCGCCCCGGTGCCATCGACCGATCGCGGCGAGCAGCTGCACCTCGTCGGGGGCGAAACCGCGCAGCCGTCCGTTCTGAATGAGGTAGGCGCTGTGTTTGTGGTGGCCCGACGGTGACACATGTTCGCCCACGTCGTGGAGCAGGGCGGCGTACTCCAGCAACTCGCGGTCGTCGGCGCCGAGGCCGTGCAACTCCTGTGTGCCGTCGAACAGCTCGAGCGAGAGCTTGGCCACCTGGCGCGCGTGCGGCTCGTCCCAGTTGCAGCGGCGAGCGAGCCCTTGCACAGACGCACGTCGGAGCGCTCGCGGGTCGTCGGACCAGTCTTCGGGTTCATGACGGTGGATGGCGTCGAGCACGATGCCTTCGCGTAACGCCCACTCGCTCACCGTGAGCGCGGAGAAGTCGAAGAGCTCCATGGCCGTCGCGAGGAACATCGAGCCGGCAACGATGAGGTCGACCCGGCGCGTCTCCAGACCTCGCATGCGCAGTCGTTGGTCGGCCGTCGACGCGATGATCTCCTCGTGCAATGCCTCGAACTCGTCGCGCTCGAAGCTGAGCTGGTTGAGGGAGATCGGCACGTCTTCCTTGCGCCGTTCCGCAACCATGTGGGCGAGGTCTTCCAACGTGCCGCTGCTCCCGACGGCGAGCTTCGGTGCGAACGGGGCGACCGCCTTGGCGACGGGGGTGAGCACCTCGATGAGGTGTTCACGGATCTTGCGTCGGTCGTCCTTGTCGAGCGGGTCGCTCGTCACGAACGCGGCAGTGAGCCGACCGACGCCGAGGTTCTCGCTTGTTGCCCACTTCACTCCGCCCGAGTCGCCGACCATGATCTCGACGCTCCCGCCGCCGAGGTCGAAGCACAACGCGGGCGATGGTTCGAGCAAGACGCTCGCTCGAACCGCGCCGAAGATCAACTCGGCCTCGCGCCGACCGCTGATCACCTCTACGTCGACGCCGGTCTCCCGCTCGATGCGGTCGACCAGCTCGTCGCCGTTGGATGCCAAGCGGATGGCGCTGGTCGCGCAGGCGTGGAGCTCGGTCGCGCCGGCAGCATCGGCCACCCGCTTGAAGTGCCGGACGGTCGACACTGCGGTGTCCGCGGCAGCCTTCGGGATGTGACCCTGGCGGGTGACGACGTCGCCCAGCCGGATCATCGCCTTGTCGCGCGTCAGCGCCTCGAACTGCCCGTCGGGATGCACGTCGGCAACCAGAAGGTGGAACGAGTTGGTGCCGAGGTCAAGCGCGGCGATGCGCACGCACCCCAACCTACCGGTACGCTGCGCGTCTTCCTGACATCGAGACGGAGTTCAACGATGGCCGAAATCCAGGCAGAGTCCCGCATGTTGATCGACGGCAAGCTCACCGACGCCGCTTCCGGGCGCACGTTCACCAACATCAACCCCGCGACCGAGGAAGCGATCGGCGAGGTCGCCGACGGTGGCGCCGAGGACGTGGACCGAGCGATCGGCGCGGCACGGCAGGCGTTCGACGAGACCGACTGGTCTTCGAACCGGGAGCTCCGCAAGCGCGGGCTCGAGCAGCTCAAGGCTGGGTTGGAGAATCACCGTGAGGAGCTGCGGCCGCAGATCGTCGCCGAAGTCGGTTCCCCGGTCGCACTCACGTACGCGGTGCAACTCGACTCATGCATCGGTGACCTCCAGTGGGACATCGACCAGATCGACGCCTATCAGTGGGAGTACGACCTCCCGGTGCACGAGTTCATGGGGAGCACGAGCCTGCGCAAGGTGATCCACGAGCCGATCGGGGTGTGTGGCGCGATCACGCCGTGGAACTTCCCGTTCATGCTCAACCTGTCGAAGCTCGGCCCGGCGCTCGCGGCCGGCAACACGATGGTGCTCAAGCCTGCGCCCGACACGCCGTGGAGTGCCACGGCGATCGGCCGGATCATCGCGGAAGAGACCGACATTCCTCCTGGTGTCGTGAACATCGTGACGGCGGGCGACAAGGCCGAGGTGGGCGAGGTGCTCACCGGCGACCCGCGCGTCGACATGATCAGCTTCACCGGCTCGACGATGACGGGGCGTCGGATCATGGCCCGTGGGGCCGAGACCCTGAAGCGCGTGTTCCTGGAGCTCGGCGGCAAATCGGCGAACATCTACCTCGACGACGCCGACTTCGCGAGCACCGTCCCGGGGAGTGCCATGACGTGTACGCACGCCGGTCAGGGCTGCGCAATCACGACGCGCATCCTCTTGCCTGAGTCGCGCTACGACGAAGGCGTCGAGCTCCTGAAGGCCGCGTTCGAGGCGCTCCCGTACGGCGACCCCACCGACGTCAGCAACCTGATGGGACCGCTGATCAACGAGCGTCAGCGCGACCGTGTGCTCGGCTACATCGAGAAGGGCAAAGCCGAAGGTGCCAAGCTCCTCGTCGGTGGCGGACGGCCGGCGGCGTTCCCGAAGGGGTGGTTCGTGGAGCCGACGCTGTTCGTCGATGTGGATCCCGACTCCACGATCGCGCAGGAGGAGATCTTCGGACCGGTGATCGCCGTCATCAAGTACACCGACGACAACGACGCCGTGCGCATCGCCAACAACTCGAGCTATGGCCTCTCCGGTGGCGTCGTGTCGGCGTCGCTCGATCGAGCCATGGCCGTCGCCCGGCGCATCCGGACCGGCACGGTCTCGGTGAACGGGGGCATGTGGTTCGGGCCCGACGCTCCGTTCGGTGGCTACAAGGACAGCGGGATCGGCCGGGAGCATGGCGTTGCTGGCTTCGAGGAGTATCTCGAGACAAAGACCGTGGGGATGCCGGCGCCGATCGGTTGAGGCTCAGGGCTCCGACCCTTCACCCGATTCAGAACCCGAGGCTGGGGGTCAAGACTCAGCGCCGTGTGTGCCGATCATCCCTTGATGGGCACGCGTCGGCGACGTCACCCCGCGGCCGTGACGCGAGCGGCCTGCGCGGCCGGAAGCACCACGTTGATGGGTGTCGTCGTGGCGTTTCTCGCCATCACGGCACCGGCCGCGTCGAGCACGCCGCCGTCATCGGTGGCCGTGGGTGCCTCGCCGACCACGGTGGTGTCGACACCCGGTGCCACGACGCCTACGACGTTCGTTGCGACGGCGGTCGCGGGAGCGGGTGGATCGTTGCCGCCACCTACCGGCCATTCCTCGGGTGCAACCCGGCCCACGTCGGCGACGGTTCCAGGGCCCGCGGCACCTCCCACACCGGCGGGCTCCGTCACGCCACCGTTGGCGCCTGCACCGACATCGCCGCCGGTCACTGCGCCGCCCCCGCCACCTCCTCCTCCGCCACCACCACCGCCGCCCCCGCCACCTCCTCCTCCGCCCGATTGCTGCACCGGCGGTAGCTGATGGCCCTCGCGTTGCGCGACCGAACCGAAGCCCGGTTCCGCGCGATGGGAACCGACATCGTCGTGGTGGGTGTTGGCGCGTCCCGTTATCTCATCGACGAAGCCCCCGCGATGGTCGAGCGACTCGAAGCGCAATGGAGTCGCTTTCGTCCCGAGAGCGAGCTGTGCCATTTGAACGCATCGAGCGGCGCTCACGTCGTCGTGTCCGAGGAGCTCTTCGCCGTTGTCGAGCGTGCGGTGCTCGGGTGGCGTGAGACCTTCGGTCGCTACGACCCGACCGTGCTCGACGCAGTCGTCGCCGCGGGGTACGACCGCGATTTCGACGCCGTCGAGCGCGCGGGCGAGTCGGTGGAGCCCGGTCGGGCTGCGCCGGGTTGTGAGGGGATCGAGCTCGACCGGGTGGTGAGGTCCGTGCAGCTGCCGCCGGGCGTCGCGCTTGACCTCGGCGGGATCGGTAAGGGG
>CAMDCC010000230.1 GCA_945889545.1 Bifidobacterium breve
CGGTTCACCGTCTTCTTCCAGGCGGGTCAGGTCGCGGTTCCGACCCAGCGACGCTTGTTCGCCTACCTCGAGGGGGCAGTCGTTCCCGTGGTGGCCCCCAAAGGCGGGGTCTTCCATCCCAAGGTCTGGGTGTTGAGGTTCGACGTCGACGACGCGCCATCGAGCTACCGGATGCTCTGCGCGTCGCGCAATCTCACCTACGACCGCTCGTGGGACACGATCCTTCGCCTCGACTCCATGGACCCGGAAGATGAGGCACCGTCGCCCCTGAACCCGACAGCGCTCGCGGAGTTCGTGAACGCATTGCCCACCCTCGCAGTCGGAACGATCGAGGAACCCCGTCTCCGCGCCATTCAAGAGCTCGGTGCACAGTTGGCGACCGTGCGCTGGGCGGTACCTGCTGGCATTGAAGCGGGGCGGTTCCTGCCGATCGGATTGGAAGGCTCGAGTTCGCTGCCGTTTCCGGATCGTGCGGATCGCATCGCGGTGATCTCGCCGTTTCTCACGGCCGGTCTGCTCAAACGCTTGCCCGCGGCAAGCGAACGCCGCGCTCTGATCTCTCAACCCGATCAGCTCCTTGTGTGTGGCCCAACGGTCGCCGCGAACTTTGGCGATGTGTACACGCTCGACTCTGATACCGCTCCTGTTGATGACACCGCGCCTCGTGCCAAAGAGGTTGGTGTTTCCGTTCCGGCCGATGATCCGAGCGTTCCCTTCGAGGGTCTTCACGCCAAGCTCTACGTCTTCGATCACGGGACGACGGCCACGATGCTCACGGGTTCCGCGAACGCGACGTCCGCCGCGTTCGGCTCGAACGTTGAGTTCCTCACTGAGCTGACCGGTCCAGTGAAGGACTATGGAGTAGAGAGCTTGCTCGCTGATCCGACGAAGGGTTTGCAAACACTGAGGAGCTTCCTCGTTCCGTTTCCGATCGACGGCTCTGCGGCTCCGTCCGAAGAGCTCGACCCGGTCGAGGATCAGCTCGATGCGCTCCGCCGGGCCATTGCGGCCCTCCCGCTGGTTGCGACGGCGTTGACTGCCGACGAGCCGGACCGATTCGCGCTCCGCTTCGCGAGCGAAGTCGCCATCCCCGCGCTTCCGGAGGGCGTCGCGTGGCGGGTCTGGCCCATCACACTCGCCTACGACACCGCCCGCGTCGCCGAACCGAGTGGCCGGTTCGACGCAACCTTCAACGTGTCGTTCGAGGGCATCACCGCCTTTCTCGCGAACGAGCTCCAGCTCGGTGAGGTCACAACCCGATTCGTTCTCACCGCACCGCTCCTCGAAGCGCCGGCCAATCGGGAGACGCGCCTATTGCGGATCCTGCTCGGCGACGCCGAACGATTCCTCCGCTACCTCTTGATGCTGCTTGCCGACGAAGCCGTCGACCGCTTCGGACTCGCTGACCTCCTCGACGCCTTCGACGACACGCCGAGTGGCTCTTGGCAGACAACCGCGGAGTCCCTTCCGCTCCTCGAAGCCCTGCTGCGGACACTTGCCCACGAACCCGAGCGACTCGACCACATCGATCGGCTCATCACGGACCTCCAAGCCGACGCGGAAGGCGAATCCCTCCTCCCATCCGGGCTGCTCGAGATCTGGGAACCGATCTGGGCCGCGGCCCAGGAGCTCCGGGCGTGACCACGCCGCTCCCCACCTCAGTCGCGGTGCTCGCGGAGCTGCGCGACTTTCAGCGAGCGACGGCGAAGTACGCGTACTCACGGCTCTATGACCCTGACCATCCCAGCCTGCGCTTTCTCGTCGCCGACGAAGTCGGCCTTGGCAAGACCTTGGTCGCGCGTGGCGTGATCGCCCAGGTCGCCGAGCACCTTCGCTCAATCGACGACAAACGGATGGACATCGTCTACATCTGCTCCAACGGCGCGATCGCCCGCCAGAACCTGCGCAAGCTCAACATCGCCGGAGATGACGCGATCACCGAAGCTGACCGCTTCACCATGCTCACGAACGAGATCCACCGCCTCGAGCACAGGCCGATCAACCTCATCGCGGTCACGCCCGGAACGAGCCTCGAGTTCGGTCGAAGCGCCGGCATGTTCGGTGAACGAGCGCTGCTCTACGCCATGCTGCAACGGGTCTGGGGCGAGGAAGCAATGCGCGGCGGAGGACAGGAGCGCGTCTTCCATCTCGGGATCGCGGACGACCGCAGCGCTCGTCGCCGGTTGCGTGAGCGGGCTGCAACTGCGGTGCCAAAGGCCTCGGTCGTTCGCGCCTTCAAGCAGCAGCTCCGCCACCTCAACGAGCAGCGCCGGCTCGATGGACGGCCCACCCTCCGAGTCGAGTTCAACCGATTGGCGAAAGCCTTCGCCTACAAGGACGAAGCCAGCCAATCGGACAGAGATCAACGCAATCGATTCATCGTCGAGCTTCGTCGCGCCTTGGCAACGGTCGGCATCGAGGCACTGCAGCCCGATCTCGTCATCCTCGACGAGTTCCAACGGTTCCGAAAGCTGCTCGATCCCAACAACCAGTCCTGGGCAACCCGCCTGGCCCACGAGCTGTTCGACCACCGAGAGGCTGGCTCCGGGCGACCGACGCGAACACTGTTGCTCTCCGCGACTCCCTATCGCCCGTACACCACGGCCGACGACGCCGAGGGCGACAGCCACTTCGAAGACTTCGTCCACACCGCCAAGTTCCTACTGCGTGATGACCTCTCGGCTGAAGCGCTCCGCGCCGATCTTCGCGATCTGCGCCGTTCCCTGCTCGTGCTGGACCGCGACGGCGGCGAGGCCGCGGCTGCCGCGTGTGAGCGAGTGGGCGAGCGGCTCCGACCAGTCATGGCCCGCACCGAACGGCTCGCGTCGACGCCCGATCGCAACGGAATGCTCGAACCCATCACCGTCCCGGTCACTCTGGAGCGGACGGATGTCGACGGCTACCTCGCCGCCGCCACAGCGGCCGACTTGCTGGGCCACCAAGACATCACCGAGTTTTGGAAGTCGGGTCCCTACCTCCTGAACTTCATGGAGGGTTACGCGCTCAAGCGAGCGTTCGACGACGTCGCAGACGGCGCATCGGCTTCGCCGGAGCTCGCATCGCTCGTCACCGACGGTCGAGGGTTGCTGAACTGGGCCGACCTGTCGCAGTACGAACGCATCGATCCGGCCAATGCCCGCCTGCGTGCCCTCGCGACGGACACGATCGGACGCGGCATGTGGCAGTTGCTCTGGCTCCCTCCAGCCCTCCCGTACTACGAGGCGGAGAGCATCTTCGACTCCGCGGAGGCGCGCTCATTCACCAAGCGTCTCGTCTTCTCGGCCTGGCATCTCGTGCCGAAGGTCATCTCCGCTCTGCTGAGCTGCGAAGCGGAACGATGCATCTTCGACGCTGCGGGGGAGCGCAGCTCCAGGCCGTACGACGACATCGGTCTTCGTTCCGGCCGACTCCTCGACTTCGCCATGACCGGCGGAGCTCCGGCCGCGATGGCCAACCTCATGCCCGTAGTGCCGTTCGTGCAGCTCGCGAGACTGGCCGACCCACTCGAGATCGCCGCCGCAATCCGTGCGGCCGGCGAAACCCCCACCCGAGCGACCGTCGAGGCCGAGACCCGACGCCGCATCGAGGAAGCGCTTCGACCGATCACCGCCGGACGGCCCCAAGCGGGCGTGGTCGATCAGCGTTGGTACTGGGCCGCGCCAGCGCTCCTCGACCTTACTGCCGATCCGGAAGCGACCCTGGACTGGTGGGACTGCTCGGCGTGGCCACAGACCTGGACCCACGACCGGTCCGACGACGATCAACAAGGCAACTTCTATCAACACCTCATGACAGTCCAGCGGTTCCTCGAGGATCCCCATTCAGAACCGCTCGGCCGTCTACCGGACGACTTACTCGACGTCCTCGTCGCCTGCGCGCTCGGTTCGCCAGCCGTGTGCGCGCTTCGATCGGTCTGCCGCATCGCAGATACAGAGATTGGCTTCGATCCTGAGCTCCTCGCGGGAGCGGCCCGGATCGCGTGGGGCTACCGCTCCCTGTTCAGCGCGCCGGACGCGACTGCGGTTGTCAACGCCGCGACCGGGGGCAGCGTCTACTGGCGGGCCGTGCTCGACTACGGCGTCATGGGCAACATCCAAGCTGTGCTCGACGAGTACGTCCACGTACTCAAGGACTGGCGCGGCTTCCTCTCGGCCGCGGGAACCAAGATCGTTGCCGACCTTGCCGACACCGCCTACAACGCGCTTAGTCTCAGAACCGTCAGCTACGCAACCGACATTCCATCTGCGAGCAACGGTGCAGTTCACGTAGAGCGGCACACGATGCGCGGACGGTTCGCTATCCGGTTCGGCGACCAGACGATCGAGGGCGAGCAGCGCCAACAGCGCGCCCAGCAAGCAAGTCAGGCGTTCAACTCGCCGTTCTGGCCGTTCGTGCTCACGACCACGTCGATTGGCCAAGAGGGCCTCGACTTCCACCTCTACTCACACGCGGTCGTGCACTGGAACCTCCCCGGCAATCCCGTCGACTTCGAACAGCGCGAAGGCCGAGTGCATCGGTACAAGGGTCACGCCATCCGAAAGAACGTCGCGCATGTATGTGAGACGGCGGCCTTCGCCGGTGACGCCCGAGACCCGTGGAGGGCGATGTTCACCATGGCCGCGTCCCAATCGGACCCAGCCGAAGGCGAGCTCGCTCCGTACTGGGTGTTCGCGCCAGAGGGGGCACCAGCGCGCATCGAACGACACGTTCCCGTGCTTCCACTCAGCCGCGACGCGAGCAAGCTGGAGCACCTCATCAAAGCGGTCGCGACCTACCGTCTCTCGTTCGGTCAACCGCGCCAGGAGGAGCTCCTCAAGTATCTGGCGGGCCGCATCCCCGAAGACCAGCTCGCCACGATTGTCCAACGGCTCCGGGTCGACCTCTCACCGCCGGCACTGATCGCATGAGCCGTAACTAGCCCCAGCGCGCGGCGCGCGTCGGGCCGTGGGGGCTCCACCCGTCGAGAAACGGCGCCAAAGCATCGGGCCGCGGTTCGAGCTCGTCTGGTCCGCGGAGCTCCTGCCGG
>CAMDCC010000231.1 GCA_945889545.1 Bifidobacterium breve
GACGGTGTGTACCGGCGTCGAGATGTTCCGCAAGCTCCTCGACGAGGGCCGCGCCGGCGACAACATCGGTGCGTTGCTCCGCGGTACCAAGAAGGAAGACGTGGAGCGCGGGCAGGTCCTGGCCAAGCCGGGATCGATCACCCCGCACAACAACTTCGAGGCGCAGGTCTACGTGCTGACCAAGGAAGAGGGCGGGCGGCACACGCCGTTCTTCGGGAACTACCGGCCGCAGTTCTTCTTCCGCACGACCGATGTCACCGGCGCGGTCCAGCTGCCCGAGGGCACCGAGATGGTGATGCCCGGCGACAACACCGAGATGACCGTGGACCTCATCGCGCCCATCGCCATGGAAGAGGGTCTGCGCTTCGCTATCCGTGAGGGTGGCCGCACCGTTGGCGCCGGCCGCGTCACCAAGATCAACAAGTAGTCGAAGTAGAAGTAGGAGCGGAGTCAGCCATGGCCAGGAGTGACAAGCGGTTGAAGGTGACGCTCGCGTGCGAGGAGTGCAAGCGGCGGAACTACATCACGATGAAGAACAAGGTCAATGATCGTGATCGCATCGAGATGAAGAAGTACTGCCGCTGGGACCGCCGTCACACGGTCCACAAAGAGACGCGTTAACCGCTCCTCGGCTCAGACAAACCAGACGAGCTGCACCATTGCAGCCGCCGTCACCGTGCCGGTCACCAGTGCCGGCACCGTCAGACGCCATGGCGTGGCGATGAGTATCAGCACGGCTATCGCATAGATATCGGCGAACGCCCGCGCTCCGCCGACGAGCAGCCACGACCCCGAGCCGAAGAACGCGCTTGCGAACACAGCAAGCGCAACGAACGCCCATCGCTGCGGTGAGGGCGCTGTCGTGAACCTGAGCGCGACGGCTCCGAGCACCACCACGACGAGCAACGCGGCCGCCTCGGCATTCTGGAGGAGCCCGTGTGTGCCGAAACCGTCCAAGAGGTCGATCGAACGGTCGATGAAGTCCGGCAAGCCGAAGAAGGGTGCGGTCATTCCGTCGTCGCCGCCGGTGAAGCCGAATCGGCCGGTCTCGAGCCGGATCACAGCCTGCCAGGTGATGAACACGGCACCGGGGGCCACCCACGCGAGATCGCGGAGGCCGGGCCGGTCGTCTCTTCGTGCCCATCGCCACACGCGCTCTGCACCGACGGCGGCAACCACGAGCAACGCCGTTTCGCGCGTCAGCACCGCGCCGGAGAACGCGAGCGTTGCCCACAACCATCGCTCTCGTCGCAGAGCGAGGAACGCCGCGAGCAACAACGCGACTTCGAGCGGCTCGGTGAGGTCGCGACCGAGTGAGAAGAACAGCAACGGGAAGCCGAGGAAGAGGAGTCCCCAGAGCGGCGCGCGTCCGCTGGATCGAGCCAGCGCGCCGCCGCACAGCCCGATGGTACCCATGGCCGCGATGTTGACGAACACCAGGGCCCACGGCACTGCTTCCACCGAGCCGACCGAGACCACGTACGCAAGAACGGGATACAGGATGCGGTCGCGCCGCAGCTGCTGATCGCCTTCGATCGTGATCCCGTACGCCGTGTCGTCGAAGTTCAGCGGGTCGAGCGCGAGTCGGTAATAGAAGTTGGCGTCGTAGCCGACATCGGGGCGGACGAAGAGCCCTTCGGGTGCGCGCTTGGTGTCGGTGAACACGGACCCGGCGACAACGAACTTCGTCACGTCGCCATCGGCGAACACCAACAGCCGGAGCATGACGAATCCGGCGGAGATCACGAGCGCGATAATCGCCGGCGCCGCGATCGACTTGGTGATCCACCGCGCTGTCGGACTGTTCGACGCGCTCTTCATGAGCGAGCGAAGCAATCTCGTACGTCGTCGGCGGTCGCGACCGCTCGACCGGCGTCCTTGCACCAACCCACGGCGCGATCCACGAGCTCGGCGTTCGTCGCGCTGGGATATGCGGTCGGATTGTCGCCGATCCCGACGCGGATGCCGCCGCCCTTGGCGAGGGCGTGACGGCTGAGTCGCTCGATCAACTCGGGGTCGTCGAGTGAGTACGGAACCAGCACCCATTCCACGTCGAGATCGCTCGGGATCTGGTGCAGATGGAAGTCGAGCGCCTCCTCGGATGGGAACGGACCCACCGCCCACGAACCCGAGAGGAAGATCTTGAAGAACACCGGAGGCGTGAGTCGGCCCGACTCGGCCAGCAGCACCATCGTGCGCGTGAAGCCGAGATCGAACGCTCCGAGACTCGCCATCATCCCGAGCTCGTGTGAGCGCTCGAGAGCGTCGATCGTGAATGGCAACGAGTTGGCGACGACGCCGCGCTCGCGCAGCCCTTCGAGCCCGACCAGATCACGGGCCTGGTTGCTCCAGAGGACGACGCTCACCGAACCGACGTCGATCGGCGCGATCTCGAGCCCGTGATGCTCTCGCAATGCCCAGACATGGTCGAGTCGCTGTTCGGGTGGGATGTCGATCGGGTAGCTCGGGTAGGCGAGCGCGCCGCCAGCGCGCATCGCGTCGAGTGCCTCGCCGGAAAGTGCGGTGTCGCCCAGTCGTTGCTCGCCCGTCTCGGGATCTCGGGTGTGCCAGTGCACGACGGCGGCGCCCGCGTCCACACACTGGAGTGCATCGGCGGCACACTCAGCGGGGGAGTACGCCACATTCGGGTTCTGCGCGCGCGCCGTTGCCTCGTTGAGCCCTACTTCGATGATGGTGCGGTCCTTGATCATGGCAACGGGATCACTCGAAGGCTTCAGGCGAGCCGTTTGCTGACGTCTTCGCCACCCACGATCTTGGTTGCGTACTCGTCGAGCCAGCGGTGGAACTTCATGGACTCGTCGCGGTCAGCATCCGCGCGTGGGAGCGCCGAGATCTCGCAGTCGGGGTCGAGGGGCGGGTGATCGGTCGCCGGCTTGCGGGCCATCGCCGCCTCGATCACTGGTGCGAGTCGCTCGGCCTTCTCGCGCTCCCGCTTCTCCTCACGGTCCTGGAACTCGGGGAGCACCTCGCGCGCGAAGAGCTCGAGGCTCTCGCACACGTGCTCATGACGATTGCGGCCAGCCGAGCTCGAGAGGATCACCTGGTCGACGCCGTACTCCTCGTAGCGGCGGAGGTAGTCGCGCACCTGGTCGGGCGTGCCCATCGCGCCCCGCAGGCCCGTGGTCCCGTCCTGCATCGCCTTGGCTTGGAGGCCGATGTCGCGAGCGACCGCCGCGGTCACTGCCTCGGGGTCGTAGCCCTGCTCGGCTCGCCGCTCCAAGTACTCGGACCAGAGATCGGTCTGGCCCGGCCGATGCCGCCCGAACACGTAGTAGTGACCGAGCGAGTACCCGAGAAAGTTCGCACCTTCGGCTCCTCGCGCGACGGCCTCGGCCGCGTCGGGGTGGCACATGAAGCTGGTGACACACGCGAGGTTGGCGTTGACTGCGTCGCCCACCGGGATGCATTCGTTCGCGAGGGTCGTGTAGTAGTCGTCGACCCACAGGCGGGCCTCCTCGGGATCGAAGAAGGCGAAGCTCAGCGCGCCGATGCCGTACTGCGCCGCGAGGTGGATCGTCTCTCGACGAGTGCACGCCACCCACACCGGGGGGTGGGGCTTCTGTCGAGGCTTCGGCACCACGTTGCGCGGGGGCATCGTGACGAACTGGCCGCGGTGCCCCGTGAAGGGCTCCTCGGTCATACAACGGAGCGCGACGCGCAACCCCTCGTCCCACGCGGCCCGCTTGTCGTCAGGATTGATCCCGAACCCGAGAAGCTCGGCCCCCGACGACGACTCACCCGTGCCGAACTCCACCCGACCACCAGAAATCTGATCAAGCGTAGAAATCCGCTCGGCCACCCGCACCGGATGGTTGAACTGCGGCGGCATCTGCACAATCCCATGCCCCAACCGAATGTTCTTGGTGCGCTGCGAGACCGCAGCCAAGAACACCTCCGGAGCACTCGAATGGCTGTACTCCTCCAAAAAGTGATGCTCGACGAGCCAGAAGCAATCAATCCCCAACCGATCAGCCAACTCCGCCTGCTCCAAAGCCTCCTCAAACACCACCCCCTCATCCCGCTCATCCCAAGGCCGAGGCACCTGATGCTCATAGAACAACCCAAACTTCACGCCAGGGAGTCTCGCGCCCCTGCCCCTCCGCGCGCGAGGAGGACCTCACGGCCCGGATCCGTCCCGAGCGGCTTCGACCCACCGCCGGCGACCGCCCCGGGGCGAGGGAGCAGAGGACTCAACGAGAGGGCGGTGCCTCGCCGGGGAACCCGCCGGACGCGCAGGGAACGCCAGGGTCGGTGCCGCCCGGAGGCAGCCCGCCGCGGAGCGGAGACGGGGGCCGAGGACGGCACCGGCCCAGGCGTTCCCCCACCCGTGAGAACTCGCCTACCGAGAAGTAACGCCATAGGGTCACGTGGAGTCCTATGCAGACCAACGAATCCGGTGATCGCGACGACCTGCAGGGTGTCGTCGAAGCCGCTCGGGACGGATCCCGGCCGGCGTTCGACGAGCTGGTGCGACGAACCTACGTCGACACCTACACCTTGGCGCTGCGCCTCACCGGTCACGAGGAGGATGCACGGGACGTGGTGCAAGAGGCTTACCTTCGGGCTTGGAAGGGCCTGAAGCGCTTCCGTGGTGATGCGCAGTTCACGACGTGGATGTACCGCATCACGGCCAACGCCGCGTACACCCACGTCCAGAAGCGCACCCGCCAGCGCACCACCAACATCGACGACGTGGATGAGCCGGTGGCTGTTGCCCTCGAGGCCCGCACCGAAGACCTGGCCGAGTCGAACGCCGGGCTGGCGGAGCTCGCGGAGGCGGTCGACCAGCTTCCGCAGACGCTGCGCCAGATCGTGATCCTCAAGGACGTCTACGGCCTCCCGCACGAGGCCATCGCCGAAGAACTCGGCATTTCGGTCGCAGCCGCGAAAGTCCGGCTCCATCGCGGTCGAAAGAAGCTTCGAGACTTGTTGGACGAGTCGGACGAGAGGTCGGCCCATGCGGTGTGAGGAAGTCGCACTCCTGA
>CAMDCC010000232.1 GCA_945889545.1 Bifidobacterium breve
GTCTGCCAGATGACATCCACAACCTCGGGCTCGAGCGCGCGCATGATGGACAGGACCCTCCACTCGGTCGTCTTGTTGGTCGCACCCGAAATGCAAACCGGGACAACCTGACGACCGGTGGATGGTCACCTATCCGCGCGAGTCCTTAGACCAGCTCTTCCGGTAACTCATCGTCGACGTCCATGACCGCCGGCCAGCCGGGCTCGCTCGGCGTCGCGCTGTCCGGGCAGATCGAGCGATACCGGCAGTAGCGACAGATCGCCTCGTCGGCGACGCCTCGCCAGTCGCGTTCGGCGCGCATGTCGGCCACCACACCCCGAAGCTCGGCGTCGATCTTTTCGAGATCGTCCGCGTCGGGCTCCCACGGCTCGGGATCTTCGAGCACCTCGCGCGACAAATACTCGTAGCGCAATCGAAGTCGGAGCCCCTGCGCCGCCGCGTGTCCGGCGGCAACCCACGCTTGCATCCGGGCTCGGGCGTCGTCTGCGAGTGAGTCGACGCCACGCTGTCCCGTCTTGTAGTCGCGGATCTCGAGGACGTCGCCCCGGAGCCACACCGCGTCGAGGCGCGCGCTGGCGAGAAAGGTGGGCGGTGAAGGGTTGGTGCGCACCCATTCGACTTCGTGGCCGATCGACTCGGCGTCGACTGGGCACTTGCTGACGTGGCGCTGCACTTCGTCGGCCACTCTTTCATCGGCGCCGTGGTTCTCCAGGACCTCAGCGACGCGATCCGTGTCGCGACAGGACCCGTGCTCGTGGACGAACCGCAAGATGCTGTGGATGTAGAGGCCGTGTGCGGTGCCGCCTTCTGGGTCGCTCGCGGGAATCGACAACGCTCGGTTTCCGAGCTCGCGCCGACATCGGCGCCAGGAGTCGAGCTTGGTGGGTGACAGGACCAAGACCGCGGGAAAGCGATCGCCCCGCTTCGTCATCATCGAACCCCGCAGCTCGTGCTCGGGACACCGCGGTACGTGGCGACACATCGTGCAGTCGCGCCCGGGCGTGGTGACCGTGAGGTCGTTTCGGGACCGCACGACAGCGAGTCGATCATCGAGCCACTGCGCGAGCGTGGGAAGGTCGTCGGGTACCCGGACCGACCCGTCGCGGCGGGTGCCGGTCAGGAGGTCGGCCCAAACCACGGCAAGGGTCTGGGATTCCACCCATCGCACCTGCGCGAGTCGAAGGATCGTGAGCCGCACAGCCGGAAGCTCGAGCGGATCGTCGGGGACGGACGTGGCCCCGAGTGCCAGCTGGCGGAGCTCCCGGCGGCCGTCGGGAAAGGTGACGCACAGGTCGACCAAACCACCGAGCCGGACGCCGCGCCGGGGAAGCTCGGTCGGCTCGTCGATTGGCTCATCGATCGTCGCCCCTTTCGTCACCTCGAAGATTCGTGGGTACCAGCCGATGGCCTGTTCGAAGACCCGCTGTTCCTCGACCTCGAGATGCCCCGGTGTCGAGGTGGGTGATCCAGACTCGTGGAGCGTGCGGATCGCATCGCGCACCGCCGTGCGCACCCGCCCGAGGTTGAACGGGTCCTTGGTGCCGGGCGCGCAGGTGTACTCCTGGTGCAAACGGCGCGCGCACATGTCGTCGGCCGCGGCCAGCAGGGACGGCGAGACTTTGGGAACGACTTCGTCGTGGTCGGTACGGGGAGCGTCCTCCACTCCGATGTTCCCAACTCCAATATCCATGTGCTTCGAGGCTAACGAGCGCTCGAGACAGCCTCGGGGAGGCCGCAGAGGCCATTCGCACACTTCGCAGGTGGCGGCGTCGGAGACGAAGAAGCGACCCCCCGAACGCTGACGAGCAACGTCTGAGTCCGCTCCTACACTGACGACGCCCCCAATCGTCGGCCCGGGTGAGGTCATGCGAATCGCAATCGGCTCGGATCACGCGGGATTCATGCTCAAGGAGCACCTCAAAGAGCTCCTCGCCGGTGGCGGGCACGATGTGGCCGACCTCGGCACTTTGAGCGAGGAGCCAGTCGACTACCCGCCGATCTGTGCTGCGGTGGCGCGGGAAGTGGCGGCAGGTCGCGCCGAGCGAGGCATCGTGCTCGGTGGTAGCGGTCAGGGCGAGCAGATCGCAGCCAACAAGGTGCATGGGGTGCGGGCTGCGCTGTGCAACGACCTCTACACGGCTCGGTACTCTCGGTTGCACAACGACGCCAACGTGCTGTCGATCGGGGCCAGGGTGGTCGGCGTGGCCCTGGCCGACGACATCGTTCGCACCTGGTTCTCGACCGAGTTCGAGGCCGGCCGTCATGTGGCCCGCGTCGACCAGATCACCGCGATTGAGAAAGAGGAGTGTCCGTGAGCGATCCCCTCGAGGCACTCGAAGCGACCGACCCGGAGATCGCCGACGTCATCCGTCGCGAGATCGAGCGCCAGAACACCACTATCCAACTGATCGCGTCCGAGAACTTCACGTCACTCGCGGTGATGGCCGCACAGGGGACGGTCCTCACCAACAAGTACTCGGAGGGCTACCCGGCCAAGCGCTACTACGGCGGGAACTTCGTGATCGACGATGCTGAGGAGCTCGCCCGTGACCGCGCGTGCGAGCTCTTCGGTGCCGACCATGCCAACGTGCAGCCGCACTCGGGGGCCACGGCCAACATGGCCGCCTACTTCGCGTTGCTCGACCCAGGCGACACCGTCATGGGTATGCCGCTCGACCAGGGCGGTCACCTCACCCACGGGGCGCCCCCCAACTTCTCGGCGAAGCTCTTCAACTTCGTGGGCTACGGCCTCGACAACACCACCGAGCTTCTCGACTACGAGGCGATGGCGCGCACAGCACGCGAGTGCAAGCCGAAGATGATCGTCGCGGGCGCGACGGCGTATCCGCGCATCATCGACTTCGAGGCGTTCCGGACCGTGGCCGACGAGGTGGGCGCGCTGCTGATGGTCGACGCCGCGCACATCGCCGGACTCATCGCCGGGGGCGCGCACCCGTCGCCGGTCCCACACGCGGATGTGGTCACGTTCACGACGCACAAGACGTTGCGTGGGCCGCGTGCCGGAGCCATTGTGTGCCGCGAGCAGTACGCGGCCGCGATCGACAAGAGCGTCTTCCCGGGGCTTCAGGGTGGACCGCTCATGCACGTGATCGCGGCGAAGGCAGTGGCGTTCAAGGAGGCACTCCTGCCGTCCTTCCGCGACTACGCCGCGCAGATCGTGCGCAACGCGAGTGCTCTGGCCGATGCGTTGACGGCGGAGGGCTTCCGGATCGTGTCGGGCGGCACCGACAACCACCTCATGCTCGTCGACCTTCGGCCGTTCGGCGTGACGGGCAAGGTGGCGCAGGAGGCCCTCGATCAGGCCGGGATCACCACCAACAAGAACACGATCCCGAACGACCCCGAGAAGCCGTTCGTGACGAGCGGGTTGCGCTTGGGGACGGCATCGGTCACCACGGCCGGGATGGGCGAGCCCGAGATGGTCGAGATCGCGGCGCTCATCGCTCGAGTGTTGCGCGCACCGGCGGACGTGGCAGTTGCCCGCGAGGTGAAGGACGCCGCCGCCCGCCTCTGCTCGAAGTTCACCCCGTACCCCGAGCTCGTGTAGCAGGGCTGTTCTCTCTTGATCGGGTATCTGACGGTTGGCGCGGTTGGTGCGCTCGTCACGTTCCTCTCCACATTTCTGATCCGGAAGCTTGCCCGCCGCATCGGTGCGATGTCGATGCCGGGGCCGAGGAGCGTGCACACCTATCCCACGCCGTCGCTCGGTGGCGCGGGCATGTTCCTCGGTTTCCTTGCCGCGCTCGCCGTCGCCACGCAGATCGACCAGTTCAAGGAGATGTTCGACTCTTCGTCGGAGCCGCTCGGGCTTGTGCTCGCTGCCGGAGTGATGTTCGTGGTTGGCGCGCTCGACGACCTGCGCGAGGTGTCGCCACCGGCGAAGGTGGCGGGTCAGGTGCTCAGCGGGAGCCTGCTGTCGCTCCTGGGCGTCACGATGCTGTTCTTCCGCGTGCCGTTCGCCAGCTACGACTACGTCGTCCTCTCGCCGAACTGGGCCGCGCTGGTGACCGTGCTCACGGTCGTCCTCCTGGCGAACGCGCTCAATCTCATCGACGGGCTCGACGGACTCGCTGCGGGAATCGTCATGATCGCGGGCGCCGCGTTCTTCCTCTATTCAGACCGGCTCTTCAAGGCGGGACTGATCGATGGATCGAACATCGCTCCGCTCGTCGCGGTGATCGCCGTATCGATCTGTGCGGGGTTCCTCCCGCACAACCTCCACCCAGCGAAGATCTTCATGGGCGACGCGGGTGCAATGTTCCTCGGTCTGCTCCTTGCTGTCACGACGATCACGGTGGGCGGCCGTACCGCTGACCAGTTCAGTGGCCAGACCTACTTCTTCTTCGCGCCGCTGCTCATCCCGATCGTGATCCTCGCGGTCCCGCTGCTCGACACTGGCTTCTCGTTCTTGCGCAGGGTGGTGCGCCGACAGTCGTTCTCGACCGCTGACCGCGAGCACCTCCATCACCGGCTCATGCGGCTCGGTCACGGCCCACGGCGCACGGTGGCCCTCTTGTGGCTGTGGACCGCCCTCCTCTCCGCGGCCGCGCTGATCCCCACATATACGAACCGCTGGAACTCCCTGGTGCCGATCGCGTTCTCGGGCCTGGCCTTGTTGCTGTTCACCTACTTCCACCCCGGGGTCCGGACGCGCCGAGAGGAAGAGGCGGCGGCGTCGGAAGCCCGCGCGGGCGCGCTCGCGGCCGAGCGGGCGATCGTCGACCTCGAGGAGCGCCGCCGAGCGCGTTCCGGCTAGAAGTGTGCGCCGCACCTGGCGCGAGACATGGACCGGACGACGCTGAGTTGCCCGTCTCGAGGGGTGCGGTTAGATTGTGAAAAGATTCACAAGCCGAAATCTTCACGAGCAAGATGTTCAGCAGCAGGCAGCGAGCGGGCGAGAGGGGGAATCGGCGCCCATGAAGACGGTGCGGCAGCGTGCGATGTTTGTCCCGCCACCTCAAGGCGATGCCC
>CAMDCC010000233.1 GCA_945889545.1 Bifidobacterium breve
GGTTCAACACCGACCGACTCGATGCAATCGATGCGCACGAAACCCAACATCTCGCTGGTCTGGGCCTTAAACGTCGTGCCGCGCGACGAGCGATGGGCGTGCACAAACTTCCGCCGGTTCATGCGCGCTTGTCGGCGTGGTGAACGACATGGAATCCGGTCGAAGCGACCACTGAACTGCAGGCGGTAGCCCGTCATTGTCCGATCGCGGTCGAACGGATGACGGCTCGTGAACCGGTTCACACGACCGCTGTCAATCCCACAAAGCGCTGCGAGCTGCTTCGCATCAACAAGCAATGCTTCATTGGCGCTCGTGAGGCTGACGTCATGCGACGTCTTGTCATCTCTGACGTGGCCGTCCGCATCGATGTAACCCGCGAGGAACGACAACCGCTGCGAGAGGGGCAGCCACCACATCCAGTCGGGGATTCTCTTGGTCAGCGACTTGCCGCCGAGACCATTCAGAAGGACCCAATCAGCCAAGGCGGCGGTGCCGCGTGCGGTCAGGCGTTGTCCATCCGGAGCGAGGGACAACTCGATCCCAAACTGCTCACGGGTGACCCGGATGATCTCGTCGACGAGCACGGTGTCGGTCGCGTCGACAGCGAACTGCAACGTTGTATAGCCGTCGCTGTGCTTGAGGTAGCCGTCGCCGATGTACACGCCGGCCCACCAGCACAGATCGTCCGAGGTCTCATACGGGTACCCAGCGGCTTCGGGCCGCTCGGGGCGCATGGGCATGAACGGTTCGCCGAACTCGGGAACGTCGGTTGCGATCGCGACATAGTCGCCAACCTCAAGCTCTTCCACCGGTGCCCAACGCTTTGCGAAACGCCGGTTCTTCCGACCGGGCTTGCGCTCGTCGCGCAACACGAGGAACGGGTGGTTGGCGGACGCGCCGATCACTCGGCCGTCTGCAGTGATCTCAAAGACTTCCTTTTCGCCCGAGCAGCCGGAGTTCACGACGTGCGATTGCACGATCTTCCGAGTGGTCTCGTTGAGCGAGAACACCTCGTCGCCGGGCTCGAGCGTCTTGATCGGTCGCATGCCGCCGGTCGTCCACACCAAGGTCGAGCCACGAAGACACTCATACTGAGCTGTCGCGCCGGCGAGGAACTTGCGTTCGGCTTCGGGGATGCCGAGCTTCTCGTAGGTCTCTTTGATCTCCGGCGGGAGCATGTCCCAGTCGTCGACCTGCTCACCCGACGTCGGCTTCAAGTAGTAGTAGATGTCGTCGAAGTCGATCTCGGGCATGTTCTTCGCGAACCACTCGAGCATCGGCTTCTTCTCGAAGCGCTTCAGCGCGTTCAGGCGGAACTTCGTCATCCACTCGGGCTCTTCTTTCATGCCCGAGATCTCGCGCACGATCTCCTCGTTCAGGCCCTTCTTCGGTACGAAGGCATAGCCCTCGGTCGAGTCGTGCCAGCCGAGTTTGTACTTGCCGAGATCGACGTCTTTGATCGCCATCAGGTGCTCCCGGTGGATACCTGGGCGGTGGGGGTCACCGCTGGGGGATTTCCACTACCCAGATAGTAACAATCCCCTCCCGGCCCAACAATCCCGCCATTCGGCCAATTCTCGGGCCCGATCCTGGGATCCGAGCTGGGGCCCAGAGGGGTTGAGGGGCGGCGCTACCGGAAGCTGGCGGCGTCGGTGCTCGGGGCAGTTGTGGAGGTGGTCGTGGGCGCAGCGTTGTTCTCGCCGAGCTGGGCGAGCGCCTGGGAGACGAGCAGCTGCGCGTCCTCGATGAGCTGCTGATACTCGGCGAGATCCCCCGCCCGCAGCGCGGCTTGAGCCTGTTGGAACTTGTCGGCCGCTTGCGAGAGAAGCTCGGCCACCGTCTCGTTGCCGGTGGTCGGATCGGTGGGTTCGGTCGGATCAGTGGGCTCGGTCGGATCAGTGGTCAAGCCGAACAGCGAGTTGAGGGCTTCGCGAACCGTGGCCCCGCGCGTCGGTGTGCGCCCTTGGGTGAGGGCCACGACGAATTGGAACTGCGGATAGCCCTGCTGCTCCCGCTGCACGAAGATCGGCTGGATGTAGACGATCGACTCGCCGACCGGGATCAGCTGGATCTGCCCGTAGACGACCTCCGAACCGCGTTGGTCGAGCTGGGTGAACTCCTTGGCGAGGTCGTTGTCGTTCTGGATGTCGTTGGCGACCTGGACCGGACCTTGTACTTGCTCACCGGCGGGCATGACGAAGGCTTCGATCGTGCCGTAGTCGTCGCCGTCGGACTTGGCAGTGACGAACGAGCTGAGTCGCGTCTGGCGGTCGCTCCCAGACACGGGAACGAACGGCTGGAGGAGCACGAAGCTCTCGGTCTTGTCTTCGGGGAGACGGATGTAGAGGTAGTACGGATCCTCGCGCTTGGTGGAGCTGCTGATCTCGGCCGATCGACCCGCGCCGGAGCCCGACGACACCCCGCTCGCGGCCGCGCTCGTGGCCTCGTTCGAGTCCGGTGAACGCAACCAGCGATCGTTCTGACGGTAGAAGCGACGCGCGTCGGTCACGTGGTACCTGGCAAAGACCTCCGACTGCACCTGGAAGAGATCCTCCGGATACCGGAGGTGCTCACGGATAGCTTCGGGCATCGCGTCGGCATTCGAGAACAGATCAGGGAACGCGTCCATGTACGCGCGGATGATCGGGTCCTTGGAATCGATCACGTAGTACGCGACCGTGCCGTTGTATGCGTCAACGGTCACCTTCACCGAGTTGCGCACGTAGTTGAACTCGCCGCTCAGCCCGCCCACCCCAGCCGTCCGCTGCGAATACGGGTACTGGTCGGACGTGGTGTAGCCATCGAGGATCCAGACAAGTCGGTTGTCGACGATGACCGGATACGGATCGTCGTCGAAGCGCAGGAACGGCGCGAGCTTCGAGGCACGGCCACGCACGTCGCGCACCATGAGAACCTTGGACTCGCCGTTGACCTGGCCGGAGATCAAGGGATTCGGGTCTCCGAAGCGGAGTGCAAACGCAGCCCGACGGATGAAGCTCGACAGATCGATACCGTCATCGCCGGAGTACCTGGTTTGGGCGTCGCCGCCGCGGCCCTCACGAGCGAAGTTGAACTCGGCCTGGTCGCCGTTCACGATGACGTACTCCGAGAGGTTCTCACCGAAGTAGATCTCTGCGCCCTTGCCGGTGAGCTTGATCCCGTTGTCCTTCGTGGGCACGTCGCTCACGAAGAACTCGGGGTCACCATCAGTCCCGGCCTCGTTGCTCGGCGACGCAACCGCCCCGTACCCGTGGGTGAACACAAGGTGCTCGTTCACCCACGATTGGCTGGGCAATCCATTGCTGTTGAGGTCGCGAGCCGAGATCATCACCTGCGTGACCTGACCGTCGACCGTGTAGCGGTCGACGTCCACGTCGGCGATCGCGTAGTAGTCCTGGAGGCCTTGCAGCGTCTGGAACGACGCCTCGATCTGCTCGGGATCCCACAGACGCGCGTTGTCGATCGTCGAGAGGTTGGCCTCGACCGCGTCGGGCTGGAGGCTCGTGAAGGCGAAACGCTTCACTTCAACATCGGAGAGCCCAAAGGCATCGCGCGTCGCTCGGATGTTGCGATCGATGAACTTGCTCTCCGTGGCGAGCTCGTCGGGCTTGACTTTGAAGTTCTGGATCGCGGCGGGATAGAGCGTGCCGACGATCAACGACACGAAGGCCCAGAGGCCGACGGCGATCACCGGGAGCACCCAACCCCGCCGCCAGATGTTCCAGAGGAACAACAGCGCTGCGATGACCGACACGATCAAGAGAAACTCGAGAGCCGGGAGCTGCGCGTTCACGTCGGTATACGACGCGCCGTCGGTCGTACCGCGACGTGAGAAGTTGAGCGCGTACTTCGAGAAGAAGTAGTCGGTGGTCTTGACGAGCGCCATCAGCGCCAAGATCACCGAGACATGCCCCTTGACCTGTGGCGTGACACGTTGGAGCGGGCTCTGGAACCGGATGCCACCGTTCAAGTAATGCGCGACCGCGGTGACGAGCAGCACGATCACCAGACCGGCGAACAGCCAGTCGATGATGAACTCGATGAACGGCAGCTTGAACACATAGAAGCCGATGTCGCGCTGGAACTGCGGATCCTTCGTACCGAACTCGCTGGCGTTCGTGAAGAGGATCCACTCCTGCCACTGCGCCGAGACCCCGATGCCCGCCACGAGCGCGAAGAAGAACGCAACGAGCAAGCGGATGCGGCCCTGGTACCGAGCCGTCGATTGCTGGTACCGCACGACGAGCTCGTCTTCCGGCGTCGGCGGTCCCATCGAGCGGACCCGAGGCGCCAGCTTGTCGGCGATGAGCAGGTTCACCAGCAGCACGGCGAAGAACAGCACGGTGAACACGAGCGCCGGCATGACCTTGGCGCCGAGCAGCTCCCACCACGTGTCGCCCTGACCAAGCGAGTTGAACCAGAGCTTGTCGGTGTAGACCCCGGCGAGCCCTCGCAGCGAGAAGAGCAGCACCAGCAGGACGACGACGACCGCGATCATCCATCCGCGCATGCGGAACTGGCGTCGATCTTGCGTGGGAACCCGCATCGCCGGTGAGCCTACGGCCTGGTTGCGCTGCCGCTGCGGTCGCCCTCAACGAGCACGACGAGACACCGACAGCCCGGGTGGGCCGGGGGATGTGGTTGGCCGGTCGGGAACGCCTGGCCCTTTACCGTGGGCTCGAGGGACTTGTCCTCGCAGTCGGGGCACCGCTGCCCCGCGTCGGTGACCCATCGCAGGTGAGCACCCGACGGCGCACCGTCATACGCGCCCCGCGCGTAGGCCGCCGCGATGACGTCGCCCAAACCCACCTCGAGGTCGCCCGCGCGCCACTCGCGATATCGAGCACCGACGGCCGACGCGAGCTCCCGATGCAGCTCGGCCGCGGACTCATACGGTCCCTCCGCCGCGACCGCAGCCAGGGTGGTGGCGAGCCTCTCGCGCAACGGTGCGATGAGCGAGATTGCAAGGTCGTT
>CAMDCC010000234.1 GCA_945889545.1 Bifidobacterium breve
AGCGCAGGAGGTCGGCGACGATCGGATGGTCGTCGGCCATCTTCTGGAGCGATTCGGCGTCGGTCGACGGGCCGGTCTTGGTCCGCTTCACGGGTGTGAGGCCGAGCTTCTCGAAGAGCACGACGCGCATCTGTGGGGTGGAGTTCACGTTGAACTCCTCACCCGCGTGCTTCCAGATGCGACGCATCAGCTCATCGCACTCCTTGTTGAGCTGCGTGCTCAGCTCATCGAGGAACTCGCGATCGATGCGGATGCCCGCGTCTTCCATCTTGGCCAGCACCCGCACCAGCGGCTGCTCGATGCGGACGTAGAGGTTGGTGAGCTCACGCGACTCGAGCGCTTCGGCGAGCGCGTCGGCCAGGCGCAACACCGTTGCCGCGCGACGACCGGCATCCTCGACGCCGGCCTCACCATCGAAGTCGAGCGTCCCCTCTTTCCCATCGGGCGAACGAACTTCGAGCGACAAGTAGCGGAGCGCGAGATCTTCGAGCAGGTACTTCCCCTCGGCCGGATCGAGCAGGTACGCCATCACCGCGGTGTCGTGTTGCAGCGTGCGCACGTCGGCTCCGAGTCCGTGCATCAGCTCTTTGGCCCGATGAGCAACCAGCGGCGGCCCACCACTTCCGACGAGCGCGCCGCCGGCAACGGCTACCTCGGGATCGCGCATGAGCGCCCCATCGGCATACGTGACCCGACCGTCGCTGGTGGCGATCGCAAGCCCGGCGAGTGCTGGTCGCGGTGACGCGCCGTCCCAGCGCGCTTCGAGTGCGTACCGATCGCCGGCCCGGGCCACGTCGCGCAGTCGGGTCGCGAGCGCGGGCGCGTCGCGGAGCACCTCGACCTCGGTATCGAGCGACTCCGACGCCGCTTCCTCCGCGGCCACGGCGCCAACGGCTTCCATCATGCGCGGCAGCAGCGTGCGGAATGCGAGTTGGTCGAAGAGCACCCGCACCTTCTCGCGATCGAACGTGCCCTGCTTGAGCTCGCTGATCTCGGCACCACAATCGACATCGCGCACGAGCACCGACATCTCGCGGTTCAGGAACACTCGGTCGCGCATCTCGCCCAGGTTCTCGCGCTGCTTGGGCGGCAGGTCGTCGAGGTGCTCGTAGATCCCCTCGAGGTTGTTGTACGTCGTGATGAGCTTGGCAGCGGTCTTCTCGCCGATGCCCGGGACGCCGGGGAGGTTGTCGCTGTTGTCACCCCGAAGCGCCGCGTAGTCGGGATACTGCTCCGGCGTGACACCGCCGGTGCGCTCGATGATCCCGGCCTCGTCGTAGAGCGCGTAGTCGGAGACGCCGCGCTTGTTGTAGAGCACCTTGAGGTGCGGGTCTCGAACGAGCTGGAAGGTGTCGCGGTCACCGCTGACGACGACCACGTCGAGGCCGGCGTCGGATGCGCGCGTTGCCAGTGTGGCGATCACGTCGTCGGCTTCGACCCCCGACACTTGGAGCACCGGCATCTCGAGCGCGTCAAGCACCTCGCGAATCAGCGGGAGCTGCGAGCTGAAGACCTCCGGGGTCTCCTTGCGCCCCGCCTTGTACTCCGAATCCATCTGGTTCCGGAACGAACCACCCGGCGCGTCGAACGCCACGCCGATGTAGTCGGGCTTCTCGTCGGCGAGCACCTTGGCGAGCATCGAGGTGAAGCCGAAGACGGCGTTGGTGATCGTGCCCGATGGTGTGCTCAGATCGGCGGGCAAGGCATAGAACGCTCGGTACGCGAGCGAATGCCCGTCAAGCAACAAGAGCTTGTCTGCCACAGCGGCGATCGTATGCCCGGACTGCGCCAGCAACCGCCCGTCGCCGGGGTGGGTCCCCCGGACCAGGCGGCCGGAGCAGGCGGCGGGATCAGGCGGCGGCTGCTGCCTGCTTCAGTTTCTTGACGGCCTTCTTCACGATCTTCCTCAACAAGGTGGAGTCCGCCGGGAGAATCCGCGTGTGGATGACCACGACGTTGTTCTTGACCCGCACGTAGACCACATGGGTGATCTCGCTCACCCCGTCACCCGACGTGGTGAGCTGCACTGCGAACCGCTGGTTGCCGATCGCTGCGAACGGCACGATCTCGGGCGAGATCGAGTTCGTGATCTCACCGCCGCTCGTCGTCCACGACTCGCATTCACCGGACGCGCCTTGCATCGTGTTCATGAAGTTCGTCGCTTGAGTGACCGGTGAGTTGCCGAACGACTCTCCGAACGACCACAGGCTCTCCCACACGAACCAGTACGGCTCGTCGGGCGCGGCGATCTTCTGGAGGATGGTCGTTGCGCTCCCGTTGACTGCGTGCAGCTCGCCCGCCGCGTAACCGTCGGTGGCGCCGCCGCACCAGCCGCCCTCGATGTCGTTCGCTTGGGTTCGGGGTTCCGACTCGATGACCGCGCCCGGCGCGGCGGTCCATCCCCCACCCGGGACGTCGGTAGGAGCGAGCACGGCGGCCGCGAGCTGCGTGTCGTCGAGGAGGACGGGTGCCGCTGCCGCGGGCGTGGCCAGCCCGATGGTCAACACGGCAGACCCGATCGCGATCACCCGGAACATGCGCATGCGGTCCGTCCCCCTTGTCGGTACCTTCAGCCTACAGCGTGAGATCACCGTCGATGATCAATTGCGCGATCGCTCCGACCTTCACCCGGTCGTGCATGGCCTGAGACTGGATGAACCGCCAGGCGCCCTGTTCGTCGAGTTGGTGCTCGTCCATCAACCGGCCCTTGGCGCGGTCGACGAGCTTGCGCGCTTCGAGCCGCTCTTCGAGATCCACGACCGTACGCTCCAATGCGAGCAACTCGGCGTGGCGCGCCCGCGCCACCTCGATGGCGGGGATGAGGTCGCTCTTCTGAAACGGCTTCACCAGGTACGCGAGCGCACCCGCATCGCGGGCTTGTTCGATGAGGTCGCGTTGTGAGAAAGCCGTGAGCACGAGCACGGCAGCGATGCGCTCCGCCGCGATGTGGCGTGCCGCGGAGATTCCGTCGAGCCCCGGCATCTTCACGTCGAGGATCACCACGTCGGGAGAGAGCTCTCGCGCGAGCGTCACCGCTTCGTCGCCGCGGCTGGTCTCGCCGACGACGTCGTAGCCCTCTTCCTGGAGGAGCTCTTTGAGGTCGAGCCGGATGATCGCTTCGTCTTCGGCGATCAGCACGCGTGGGGGGCGCGCCTCGTCGGTCATGGAGCTCCCAGGGCCGAGCTCAGCGGGCCGAGAGCTCGGCCGCCATGCGATCGAGCAGGGCGTCTTGCTCTCGAGCGAGGTCAGCGATCGAGAGGACGAGTCCATCGCGGTGGCGCGCGAGCGTGTCGGCATGGCGACGGGCGTCGCGGGCCACGGCTTCGGCGAGTGGCGTCTCGGCCATCAAGCCCCGGAGACGGGCGTCTTCGGCCTCATCTTCGAGAAAGAGGAGCTGCTCCTCGTTCACGCCCAGTTCAGCCCGGAGTCGCTTCAGCCGCTCGCTGATGTCAACGAGTCGGCGTTCGAGAATGGACCGCGCCATAGGACGCGTCATTGTATGGGGATATGGAGCAGCCGAGCGTCCCAGAGGG
This sequence comes from Bifidobacterium breve, assembly GCA_945889545.1. Taxonomy (GTDB): domain Bacteria; phylum Actinomycetota; class Acidimicrobiia; order IMCC26256; family PALSA-555; genus SHVJ01. Next base: position 3,534 of record CAMDCC010000234.1, read on the forward strand.
CAGCGGCGGGTACCCCGCCGCTGAGCGAGCGCGACCATGAATATGGAGTTGCCGAGGCACCCAATCTTCACCACCGAGCACGACGAGTTACGGGAGTCGGTGCGCCGTTTCGTCGACAAGGAGCTGCGGCCCCACGTCGACGAATGGGAGGCCGCAGGGTTCTTCTCCGACGCCGTGTTCCGCCGTGCCGGTGAGCTCGGCTTCCTCGGTCTCCACTACCCAGAGGAATGGGGCGGCGCGGGTGGCGACCTGGCCGCGGAGATCGTGTTCATGGAGGAGATCGCCAAGGCCGGATGTGGGGCGATCGCGATGGCGCTCGGCGTGCAGACCGACATGGCCACGCCCGCGCTTGCCGAGTTCGGTTCCGACGATCAGAAGGAGCGTTACCTGCGCCCGGCGATATCGGGCACGAAGATCGCGGCGATCGCAATCACCGAGCCCGATGCAGGCTCCGATGTTGCGGCGATCACCACTCGCGGGGTTCGCGACGGCGACGTGTGGCGCGTGAGCGGGCGCAAGATGTTCATCACCAACGGCGTACGTGCCGACTTCCTCACGTGCGTGGTCCAGACCGACCCGGGGTCCGGGCACCGTGGCATCTCACTTTTCTTGATCGACACCGCGTTCCCGGGCGTGAGCGTGTCCCGAAAATTGGAGAAGCTCGGGATGCGCTCGAGCGACACCGCCGAGATCGCACTCGACGATGTGGCGGTCCCCCACGCCAACTTGATCGGCGGCGAGCCGGGCCAGGGCTTCGCCCAACTGATGTGGCAGCTCCAGTACGAGCGGATGTCGGGCGCGGCAGCGTCGATCGGCACGGCCGAGCGCGTCCTCGCCGACACGATCGCCTATGCGAACGAACGCCGCACCTTCGGACGCCCGATCTCGGGGCATCAGGTGATCGCGCACAAGCTCGCCGATGCGGCCACCGAGCTCGAAGCCGCGCGTGCACTCGTCTACGACACCGCGTGGCGGATCAAGCAGGGCGAGTACCCCGTGACCGAGATCTCGATGGCGAAGAAGTTCTCGGCACAGATGCTGAACCGATTGGTCGACGCGTGCATGCAGGTGCACGGCGGGGCCGGCTACCTCGACGAGACCAACGTGAGTCGCGCGTTCCGCGACGCCCGTCTCCAACGCATCGGCGCCGGCACCGACGAGATCATGAACGAGGTGATCGCCAAACGCTTGGGGCTCGGCACGTAGGCTGACCAGGGGAAACGACCTTCCGACGACCCGATATCCCCAAGCACAACGGTCACTGGCGATAACCTGCGAGCCATGACTGAACCTATCTATGACGCCCTGGTGCTCGTCGTCAGGATGAGTCACTTCTCTGATGGTCGCGTTCTCCTCACCTACTCCCAAGGTGAGACGGAAGGCCACCTCGTGGTCCGGTCGGAAGCCGTCGAAGGA
>CAMDCC010000235.1 GCA_945889545.1 Bifidobacterium breve
GTGCGGGTTTTGGCGTCAGAAAACCGGACTATTTCCGGTTTTCTGACGCCAAAACATGCGGTGTGGGCCTAGATCCAGCCGGGGCTGCCGGTCTTGGCACCGCGGACGACCTGTGAACCGATGAAGTTGCGTTGGATCTCGATCGTGCCGGCACCAATGCACAAGCCGCGAATGTCGCGGTACGCCCGTTCGACGGGGTACTCGCGGCTGAAGCCGTAGCCGCCGAGCAGTTGGATCGCTTCGTCGCACACGAACTTGGCGGCGAGGTTCGCGGCGGTCTTCGCCATCGCCGTTTCGAGTGCCGGTGGCGTGCCGTGCGGCCCGGCGAGGTGCAGCGCGCGCTGCAGCAGCAGTCGCGCGCCTTCGAGCTGCGTGGCCATGTCGGCAATCTTCCACTGGAGGCCCTGAAGCTCGGCAATCGGTCGCCCGCCGATGGTGCGCTCGTTCATGTAGCGCACCGCGTACTCGAGTGATCCTTGCGCCGCACCCACGCACATGGCCGCGTTTCCGCAGCGCTCGTGGTTGATGTGGGAGATGAGCGTCTTGAACGACTCGGAGTTGTCGGCGTCGCCGGCGAGCAACACGTCTTCTGGCGCGATCCACACGTCGTCGAAGGCGAGCTCGGCCTCACTGGTGCCGCGCAGCCCCATCTTCACGTGCGTGCCCGCAACGGTGACTCCTTCGGACTTGAGGTCTACGACGACCGCGCCGATGCCGCGCGCACCCTCGCTCCCCGGGAAGCGGCACCACACGAGGCAGCAGCGCGACTTATGCCCACCGGTGACGTAGTTCTTGTACGCGTTGAGCCGGTAGCCGTTACCGTCGGGGGTGAGTCGAGCGCGCATGTGCGTGACCGCGGACCCCGCCTCGGTCTCGCTGATCCCGATGCAGAACAGGCCTTCACCTGACGCGGCCATCGGCAGCCACCGTTCCTTCATCGCGTCGCTCCCGAGGTGCTGGATCGCACGCGGGGGACCGTTGAACGTGAGCTGGGCGAGGATCGCGCTCGACACGTCGACGCGGGCGAGCTCCTCGAGCACGATCGCCGCCTCGATGTCGCCCATGCCCATGCCGCCGTAGGCATCGTCGATCGTGATGCCGAAGAGGTCGGCCTTGCGGATGGCGTCCCACGAGCCCTGCGGGAACTCCTCGGTCTCGTCCCAGTGGCGGGCGTTCGGGAGGAGGTCGCGTTCGGCGACCTCTCGGGCCAACGCGCGCAGCGCCTGCTGATCCTCGGTCTCCGCATACGGGTCCACGCCTTCGGCTGCCATGGGGCCAGAGGCTACCGACCGCGTCGCAAGCCCATGCGCGCTGACTCGGTAGCCGGGGCCGAGCGGCCCGGCGCGCAGCGCCAAGAGCGGGGAGAGGAGGCTACCGACCGGAGCAGCGCCGAACCTGACTACCGTGTCAGGGAACTCGAAGAGGAGAGGGAGGCACCCGACGTGACGAAGAGCGACGAACAGGCACCGGTGTTCGATGTCAACGTCGACTTCATGACGGGCCAGCCCTACCCGCTGTGGGAGCAAGCTCGCGAGGAGTGCCCGGTCTTCCAGACCCACTCGAACATGGGGTTCTCCGATCGCCCCACCTACGTGGTGACGAAGTTCGCCGACGTCGAGCAGGTGTTGCGCGACACCGAGCACGTGTCGTCGTCGATCAACGCCGAGCACATCGGCCAGTTCATGGGCGAGCTGATCCTCGCCATGGACGGCCAGGAGCACCGCGCGTACCGGGGTCTCGTTGCGCACGCGTTCCGAGCCTCGCAGCTCGAGAAGTGGGACGACACGCTCGTTCGGCCCACGATCGAGCGACTGCTCGACGACATCGCACCACTCGGCAAGGCCGATCTCGTGCAGGCGATCACGACCAAGTACCCGGTGCAGGTCATCTGCGGCATCGTGGGCGTGCCGCTCGAAGACGCTGCGCAGTTCCACCAGTGGTCCGAGCTCATCAACGGCGGACCGATGCACCCCGAAGAGGGCATGGCCGCGTCGCGCGCCATGCGCGACTACCTCGCACCGATTGTCGAGGATCGTCGCGAGAACCCCGTCGGCGACCTCATGAGTGACCTCGTGCATGCCGAGATCGACGGCGAGAAGCTCACCGACGAGAGGATCTACGGCTTCCTGCGGCTGCTGCTCCCCGCTGGCGCCGAGACCACGTTCCGGGTGATGGGGAACGCGCTCACTGCGTTGCTCACCCATCCCGACGTGATGCAGCGGGTGCTCGCCGACCGGTCGCTCATGCCGCAGGTGATCGAAGAGACCTTGCGCTGGGAGACCTCGGTCACGCAGGTAAGTCGATGTGCCACCGCCGACACCGCGGTGAACGGGTGCCCCGTGCCGGCCGGCGCGGCAATCAGCGTGATCACTGCATCGGCGAACCGCGACGAGTCGCGCTTCGAGCGCGCCGACGAATTCGACATCGATCGTCCGGTGCAGAACCACATGGCGTTCGGCACCGGTCAGCACCAGTGCCTCGGCATGCACCTGGCCCGCCTCGAGCTGCGCGTCGGCCTCGACTGCATCCTCAACCGACTGCCCAACCTGCGCCTCGACCCCGACAGCAAACCGCCGGTCATCGAAGGCTTGGCGTTCCGCGGCCCCGTCTCGATCCCGGTCCTCTTCGATCCGAGCTAGGCCGTTCGGGCGCCTTCTTGGGGAAGAACCTGGTGCCCTGGCACCCGATTCTTACCCAAGAACGCCGAGGACCTTGGCGTAGCAGCGGCTGAGCGGGGAGTGTTTGTAGACGCCGTACGGCTCGATCTGCTCGTAACCAGTCGAGAGGTACAGCTCGATGGCTTCGGGTTGCTCGGTGCCGGTCTCCAGCTTGAGGTGCGTGTAGCCGAGCGAGCGCGCCGTTTGCTCGAGCTCTGCGAGCACGGTGCGTGCGACGCCGGCACGACGGGCCGACGGCGCCACGTACATGCGCTTGATCTCGCCGACTCCTGATTCGAGTTGGCGCAAGCCACCGCAGCCGACTGCTTCGTCGTCGATCCACGCAACGAGGAACGTGCCGTTCGGTGGTGCGAGCTGATCGGGATGCAGGCCGTCGGCCTCGTCGGGCCCTCCGTATCGCACCTCGAGCTCCGCCATCAGCGCGTCGGCGAGTGCGACTCCGGTCGACGAATCGAGCCGGTCGACCGCGAGTCGGATTTCCGCGCTCACCCGAACATCGTTCGCCATTGTTCGAGGGTCGGGAGGCGGAAGACGTAGTTGCGCTTGCGCGTCTCGCCCATCGTGGCGAAGGGTTCGGGGGAGTAAAGGTGCCCGGGGTAGAGGATGGTGTCGTCGGGGACGACGGCGAGGCGTTGAGTGAGGCTGAAGTACATCTCGTCGGGGTCGGCGGTCGGAAGATCGGTCCGGCCACAGCCTTCGAGGAACAGCGTGTCGCCCGCGATGAGCTTGCCGTCCACGAGGAAGCACTGGCCCCCCGAGGTGTGTCCCGGTGTGTGTATGAGCGTCACCGGGATTTCGCCGACCATCACCACGTCGCCGCTGTCGTGCAGCACAAGGTCGGAGTCGGACACACCCGTGAACTTCTTCAACCACTCGGCCTCAGGAGCCTGGATGTGCACCGGCGCCGACACGTCGTCGCGCCCCACGATGTCGTGGATCCCCTGGATGGGATACCCCATGAGGTCGCCGCCCACATGGTCGGCGTGCCAATGCGTGGCAAGCACGCCCGTGAGTCGCAGCCCTTCCGCGCCGAGCAGGTCGATGAGCTCGCCGACGCCGTACGCCGGGTCGACCGCGACAGCTTCGCCCGTGTCGCGATCGCCAATGAGATAGACGAAGTTGACCATCTGACGCGCGATGGGGTCGTCGATAGCGAAGTCGCGTCCGGCGAGCAGTTGCCGGAAGAACAGGCGGTCAGTCATCGGGCGGTCAGTCATCGGGCGGTCGCTCATCAGTCGGTGAGCAGGTTCTGTTTGAGCTGCTTGAGGTCGGCCTTGCTGACGCCAAGACCCTTGCGGAGATACTTGGCGAACGTCCCGTACTCGTCCTTGACCGCCGCGAACGATCCTTCGAGATACTCGACTCGAACTTCGAGGAGCGGGATCAGGTACTCGGGGTTCTCCATCAGCGGTGTTGCCGATTCGAGGCGGCCCGCATTCTTCTCGGCCGAGAACTCGTTCGTCAGGAGATAGTCCTCGATGATGGTCTGCTTCGGCACGCCGAGTGCAGTGAGGATCACCGCGGTCGACCACCCGGTACGGTCTTTGCCGGTTGTGCAATGCGTGAACGCGGGGAGTGACGCTGGATCGGTCAAGCGATCCATGAGACCGGTGTACGCAGTGCGCGCCGCCTTGCTCGACACGAGGAATGCGTTGCCATCGATGAGGATCTGTTCGGCTCGACCGTTGCCGAGCAGTCGCTCCTGGGCCTCGAAGTCCTTGTTCACGATGGCGTCTTCGATGTCGGTTGGAAGGGTGTTGGACTCGTCCAGCACGGGAAGGCTCACGTACTCCGCACCCAAGGGGATCTGATCTTCGCCCCGCTTCTCGACTTCGGCCGCCCCACGGAAGTCGCACACGATCTTGATCCCGAAGTTCGAGATTCGGATCACCTCGGCGTCCGTCAGCTCGATGATCTCGTCGGAGCGGAACACGGTGCCCCACTTCACGTGGTGACCGTCCTTGGTCTCGTAGCCGCCGATGTCGCGCGCGTTGGGGGCGTTCGTCAGGCGCAGGCTGCGGTCGGCGACGACGGTGCCGCTGTCAGCCCCGGTCGGGACTAGCTCGAAGTAGTAGCGCTCGGACGGGTCGAGCCCGGTCACGGTCACGGCATTGCCGGGAGCATCGAGTCCGGGTGTGGCGCGACTGATCTCGTCGACGGCTGTGCCGGAGAAGATCGTGAGATCGCTTGGGTCGTCCCACACGATGTCGCACGATGTACCTGCCGTGCAGTCGACGATCGCTCCTTCG
>CAMDCC010000236.1 GCA_945889545.1 Bifidobacterium breve
CCCGACATGACGTTCGGACGCATGCGCATGCTCGTTGATCACTTCGGGAGTGTGCAGCGCACGTTGGCTGGCGTTCGGGCCGGACACGTCACCTCCCTGTCCTTGCATCCCGAGCCCGACACCGACGCGGTCCGGAGCTTGCGACGCGCCGCGGCCTCATGGTCTGACAAGGCCGACCCCGACGCGGTCGCGACTCGCATCCAACGTCGAGGAACGCACGTCTGGGTGGAGGGGAGCGCGCGCTACCCGATCACCGACGCGATCCCTGATCGACCCGTCGTGCTCTTGGCCGAAGGTGATCGCCCCGACGCGTTGGCGTCGCCACGAGTCGGAATCGTCGGCACTCGGGCGGCGTCGCCACACGGCCTCGCCGATGCGCGCGAACTGGGCGCGTTCCTCGCCGAGGCGGGCGTCACCGTGGTGAGCGGCATGGCGATCGGCATCGACGCAGCCGCGCACGATGGCGCGCTGGCCGCCGGTGGGCTCGCGGTCGGCGTGGTCGCGACCGGACTCGACATCGAGTACCCGCGCCGGCACCGCCTGCTCTACGAGCGCGTCCGACGCGCCGGGGTGGTGCTCGGCGAGACGGGCTTCGGCGTGCAACCGCTCACCTGGCGGTTCCCGGTGCGCAACCGGATCATCGCCGCGCTCTCGGAAGTCGTCGTGGTGGTGGAGGCCACCGCACGGGGCGGGGCGCGCATCACCGCACAGTTCGCGCTCGATTACGGACGGGCGGTGCTCGCCGTCCCAGGTTCGCGCCGCAACCCCGCAGCAGAAGGAACGAACGCGCTCATCGCAGATGGCGCGCATCCGCTCGTCGACTGGAGCGACGTGCTGGTCGCAATCGGCCTGTCGGAGGGACGCGGTCGCGTCGCCCGCGCCCCGGCCCGACCCACGCCATCACCCGATGGTGCGGCCATCGTGCGTGCGCTGGGCGGTGAGTGCGCCACACCAGACCAGATCGGGAGCCGCACCGGCCTCGCCCCCGAACTTGTCGCCGTCGCACTCTTCGAGCTCGAGCGCACGGGCTGGGTCGACCGCGCCCAAGGCGCAATCTGGCCGCGCTGACTGGTTGCTACTCCCCCTGCACCTACTCCCCCGTGAAGTGGGGGTCGCGCTTCTCGATGAACGCGGCCATCGCCTCGGCGGTGTCGCGCGATGAGAAGGCGAGGCTCTGGGCCACGTCTTCGAACTCGACTGCTTCGGCCATCGACACCGAGAACGACTGGTTCAACAGCTTCTTGGTGATTGATATCTGCACCGGCGGCTGCGCAGCGATGCGTCCGGCGAGGTCGGCCACCACCTTGCTGAGATCGGCGGCCGGCACCACGCGGTTGACGAGGCCGAAACGCTCGGCTTCTTCGGCCGAGATGATCTCGGCGAGATACGCCAGCTCCTTGGCCTTGTGCAGGCCGATGAGTCGCGGCAGCAACCATGAGCCACCACCGTCGATCGAGAGTCCACGTCGGGCGAAGATCTCCGAAAAGCGGGCCGTGTCGGCCGCGACGATCAGATCGCACCCGAGCGCGAGGTTGCAGCCTGCGCCCACCGCAACACCGTTGACGGCGGCGATCGTGGGCTTGGGGAGATCGTGCAATCGCAGGATCAGGCGGCCGAGGCGGCGCATGCCGAACAATGCGGTACCAACGCCACCACTCCCGAACTCCTCTTCCTTCTTGCTCCCCTTGCCGGGCGTGAGGTCGGCACCCGATGTGAACGCATCGCCGGCACCTGTGAGCACGACGACTCGATCGGCGCGGTTGTCGGCAATGTCATCGAGCAGCAGTGTGAGCTCGCGGATCATTTCGACGCTCAGCGCGTTCTTCTTCTCGGGTCGGTTCATCGTGATCGTGACAACGCCGCGATCGTCCCGGTCTACGAGCAAGGTCTCGAATGCCATCGGGCTACCGTACCGCCGTGGGCTACAACCCGTTCCGTGTGCAGGTGAAGCATCGCGGCGACTTCGCGATCGTGGTCGCCGCGCTCGTCGTGGTCGCAGCCCTGATCGCCTGGGCGTTCTTCGGCTGACGTCAGCGCCCCACCGTGCCCGACCACGAGTTCCCCGACGACCTTGGTGATGGTCCGAACGACGGCCTCGATGTGCGCCGTGTGCAGCCGTACGAGGCAACGAAGGCGTACCGCTGCCCGGGGTGCAACCAGGAGATCCCGGCTGGGCTCGGGCACATGGTCGTAGTGCCGCGCCGCACGCCCGACGATCGCCGCCACTGGCACACCGCGTGCTGGGAACGTGCCGAACGCACCGGCGTGCGTCCACAGTAGGACGCCCACTCCAGGAAGGGGGCGCTAGAACGCGGCTTGGATCACTTCGATGCGCGGGGCCGCGTCCTTCGGCGCGTACACCGAGGCCACGTCGAAGCGCAGGTCAACACCTCGCTGGGGATGGGCCTCGAGCCATTTTGCCGCGAGCACTCGGATGCGCCGCTGCTTCGAGACCGTGACCGCTTCGAACGGTGCACCGAAGGCGGCACTGCGTCGAGTCTTCACCTCGCAGAACACCACGACCGCGCTCGTGCCGAGCACGAGGTCGATCTCACCCTGCGTGCAGCGCCAGTTCCGATCGAGCACCTTGTAGCCGCGCTCCTCGTACCAGGCGGCGGCAAGATCCTCGCCCGTCGCGCCGAGCGCCCGACGAGGATCGCGACTCACAGATCCTTGCCTGCGAGCTCCTCGATGTTGACGTCCTTGCTCGTCAAGACGCGCACATTTGTCACGAAGCGCGCGGGCCGGTACATGTCCCAGACCCACGCGTCGGTGAGCTCAATGCGGAAGTACGGCACGCCGCCCTCGTTCTCGGTGTGCACCTCAACGCCGTTCGCCAGATAGAAGCGGCGCTCGGTCTCGACCACGAACGCGAACATCGGCAGCACGTCGCGGTACTCGCGATACAGCTGGAGCTCGATCTCGGTCTCGTAGCGCTCCAGATCTTCGGCGCTCACGACACACTCGCCATCGAACGCCTCGCCATCGAACGCCTCGCCATCGAACGATGGGTCAGACCCGCTTCTCCTTGACCTTGGCGGCCTTCCCGATGCGGTCGCGCAGGTAGTAGAGCTTGGCTCGCCGCACGTCGCCGCGCGTGGCCACCTCGATCGTCTGGATGATCGGCGAGTGCACCGGGAACGTGCGCTCCACGCCCACACCGAAGCTGATCTTGCGGACGGTGAAGGACTCGCGCACACCGCTGCCGCTGCGACGGATGACGACGCCCTGGAACACCTGCACCCGCTCGCGGGTCCCCTCAACTACTCGCACGTGCACCTTGAGGGTGTCGCCCGGCTCGAAGGCAGGGATGTCGGTGCGAACCCTGGAGGCGTCGACCAGGTCGGTGGCATTCATTGCAGATTCTCCAGGTGCCTTGGTGGGGTGTCTCGACGGGGTACCCATCGTAGCGAGGGGCCTGCGCCGTCTGCGCAGCGGTGCCGCGAGGCCCTATTGGGGTGGGAACTCGTCAAGCAGGTCCTGGTCCTCGGACGTGAGTGCATCCTCGGAGAGGAGGTCGGGGCGCCGATCGAGGGTGCGGCGCAGGGCCTGCGCCCGCCGCCATCGATCGATGCGGGCGTGATCGCCTGAGCGCAGCACCTCGGGGGCCGACCAGCCGCGGAACTCGGCCGGGCGCGTGTACTGGGGCTCCTCGAGCAGCCTCGCGGCACCACTGAACGACTCGTGCTCCGGCGACTCGTCGTTGCCGACCACGCCTGGCACGAGCCGAGCCACCGCTTCGACCACAACCAGGGCCGCAGCCTCACCACCGGCCAGCACGTAGTCGCCGATCGAGAGCTCGCCGTCGCACAGATGGTCCGCGACCCGCTGGTCGACGCCTTCGTAGCGACCGCAGATGAGCGAGAACCCCGGCCCGTCGGCGAGCGACGTGGCGAGCGCCTGATCGAACCGCTGCCCACTGGGCGAGAGCACGAAGAGTGGACGGACGGGTTCGGTCGCTTCGACCGCAGCGAACAGCGGTTCCGGCGTCATCACCATCCCCGCGCCGCCACCAAAGGGTGCGTCATCGACGCTGCGGTGCGCGTCGGTCGACCAGTCGCGTGGATCATGGATGCGCACGTCGAGCACTCCGTGTGTGCGCGCCTTACCGAGCAGCGACGCCGACAGTGCGCCTTCGAGGTACTCGGGGAACACGCTGTAGACGTCGATGCGGATGGGGCTCATTGGTCGAACAGCCCGTCGGGCGGGTCGATGACCACGAGCCCGGACGTGTGCTCGACCACGAACGGCATCGGCACGAGCGCGCCGCCGTCGAGCACCAACATGTCGTGGGCCGGGTTGGCTTCGATCACCTTGACGGTCCCGAGCACCTGGCCGGTTGTGTCGCGCACCTCACAACCGATGAGCTCGTGCACCCACGGGGCGCCGTCGCTCTCGATGGGCGCGGCGTGCAACACCGAACCGCGCAGGGCTTCGGCCGCGTCGAGCGTGTCGACGCTCTCAAAATGCACGACCCATCCGGCGCGCTGCGGGCGTGCCTTCTCGACCACAAGTGTGCGGTCGCCGGCGAACAGCTCGGTACCGGGATCAGTACGTTCGGAGCGGTCGGTCACGAGCATGACCGTGACGTCGCCTTTGAGGCCGTGCGGCTTGCCGATCCGTCCGACTTCCAAGCGATCCGGCGCCGACTTGGGCATGCCGGCGCCGGAACTACTCCGCGACGTCGACCGTCGCCTTGACGCCCTCGGCCGCACCTGCGGCCCGAGCTACCTGGCGCAGCGCCTGGATCACGCGACCGCGACGGCCGATAAGCCGACCCATGTCGTCGGGGTTGGCGTGCACGAGAAGCAACACCTCGCCGCGACGCTCGGAGAGCTCAACTTCGATGGCGTCGGGATCGTCAGCGAGCGCGCGGGCCACATGCTCCACGACCGAGCGCGCACGCGTTCCCGTGATGCGGTTGCC
>CAMDCC010000237.1 GCA_945889545.1 Bifidobacterium breve
CAGAAACCCCCACAGGGGCCCACCTCCCCCATCCAGAGCCCAAGAACCAGCACTACGTGGGCCCCACCAACCCCACGCGCAGAGCAAAGCGGGCGAGCGCGCCCAGTGGGAACGGCCGCGACCGCGCCCCGTCGGGCCATCCCCGACAAAGGGCGGCACACCGAGAGGGCTAGCGACCGGGGCGGGTCGCGTCGGCCGCCGGAGGTGAGTCAGCTGGCGGGATCCGGGTCTCCAGCGTCAGCGGGGGCCCAGGGTCGCAGGACGACGCCTTGAGCCCGAAGCGAGCCACCCGCGCCCGAAGGGCGCCGCAAGCAAAGCGAGAGGGCTCACGAAGGAGGCGGCGAGCCCTGGGCCCCCGCAGCAACGCCCGAGCGCTGAACAAGCGCAAGGTGAGAGCACCGCAGCGGTAGGCGCGAAGCGCCCGGCGCGCGACCACCGAGCTGGCTGGAGCAGTTAGGCGGGGACGGCCTCGCGGGGGGAAGGGAGGTACTGCTCCCACAGGGGGTCGAGCGACCCTGCGGACGCGATCAACCAGAGCGCAGCCGCGGGTGCCTGCGGTGCCCGGCGGAGGCGGAGGTTGGCTTCGTGAAGGAAGCGGTCTTCCTTGCGCGCGTTGCATGCCCGACAGGAGGCCACAACGTTCTCCCATGTGTGCGGGCCGCCGCGGGAGCGGGGTACCACGTGGTCGATGTTCTCGGCTCCGCTGTTGCAGTACTGACAGCGGCCTCCGTCACGGGCGAAGACGGCGCGTCGCGAGAGCGGCACCCGAGTTCGGAACGGGACGCGCACGAAGTGCACGAGGCGGATGACCGAGGGTGCTGGGATCACGGCCCGCTCGGAGCGGAACTCAGTGCCGTTGCGCTCGAGGATCTCCGCCTTCTCCTTGAGTACGAGCACGACAGCCCTGCGGGCCGACACCACGCAGAGCGGCTCGAAGCTGGCGTTGAGCAACAGCGCTCTTCCCAACTCGAGCGACCTCCTCGCTCTTACGACTGTGACTCAGGGGCGTGACTCAGGGGCGTGACTCAGGACCGCTATTCAGGGGCGGCGAGACGGGTGACGACCCGTTCCCGCAGTCTACCGACGTGCCGCGCGCGCGCCGGTGGTGTTCTGACGCTCGCTACGGCACCACTCGAGGTAGGTGACGAGGTCGCGCGGGGCCGGCGCGCCGTGTGTGCCGTATTGCGTCTCCAACCGGAAGCGTACGTAGGCTCGGTCCGGTACCGGGAGGAACGGTGGCCGTCGCCACCAGCGTGGACGGCTGGAGCGCGCGAGCTGACGGAGCGCTGTGGGCCAGAGCGAGGGTCGCCGCACGACAGCCAGCGCGGCCCAGACCCACGAGCCGCGGCGAAGGTCCTGCTCCATGCCCTCACGGTAGATCGCGTGACCAAGGCGAACGCCCATAGCGCAACTACCCTGCCCTTTCAGCCGAAAGCGGACACGGGGAGGAGAGCGAGATGGCGCAACCGGCGGCGGCCCGGCGGATCGACGTCGCTGCCCTCTTCGATGCGCTGCTGCAGAACGTCGAGCAGGTCATCCAGGGCAAGCGCGAGCAGGTCAAGCTCGCGCTGGTGTGCCTGTTCGCCGAGGGGCATCTCCTCATCGAAGACGTGCCCGGCGTGGGCAAGACCTCGCTGGCCAAGGCGCTCGCCCGATCGATCGCGGCAACGGCGCACCGCATCCAGTTCACCCCCGACCTCCTGCCCTCCGACGTCGTGGGCGTGTCCGTGTGGAACCGCTCCACGAACGAGTTCGAGTTCCGCCCCGGTGCGGTGTTCGCACATGTGGTGCTCGCCGACGAGATCAACCGGGCCTCCCCCAAGACGCAGTCCGCGTTGCTCGAATCGATGGAAGAGCGTCAGGTCACCAGCGACTCGCACACATACGCGTTGCCGCGGCCGTTCCTCGTGATCGCCACGCAGAACCCGATCGAGCTCGAGGGCACGTACCCGCTGCCGGAAGCCCAGCTCGACCGCTTCCTCATGCGGCTGCCCATGGGGTACCCGAGCCGCGACGCCGAGGTCGCGATCCTCGCCACGCTGGGCGCCGGGCACACGCGCGTCGATGCGCTCGAACCCGTGGCGAGCGCCGCCGATGTGGCTGCCGCGGCCGATGCCGTCGCCACGGTGCACGTTGCCCCCGCGCTCCAGGCGTACATCGTCGACCTCGCCGACGCGACCCGACGTCATCCCGAGCTGGCGCTGGGGGTCTCCCCCCGCGGCGCACTCGCGTTGCAGCGCGCGGCTCGCGCCCTCGCGGCGAGCACCGGACGTGAGTACGTGATCCCCGACGACATCAAGATGCTCGCCCCGGCCATCCTCGAGCATCGTTTGCTGCTCGGACCCGAGGCCGAGCTGCGCGGGCTGACGACAGGAGACATCCTGCGCGCAGTGATCGCTTCGGTGCCCGTGCCGGGCGCTGCCGGCTGAACCCGTGGCCTCACCAGGCCCCACCGCCATCCAGCCCCAGACCCAGCCCCAGCCCCAGACCCAGCCCCAGCCCCAGCCCCAGCCCCAGCCCCAGACCCCGACCCAGACCCCGACCCCAACTCCCACCCGCGCACGCGGTATCGGATTGACCCGGCGCGGGTGGACGCTTGCCGGTGCCGCGGGCGGTCTCGTGCTCGGGAGTCGCGTGTTGGGCGCGGGTTCCCTCGCCGCCCTCGGATTGGCCGGCGCCGTGTTGATCGCCTTCGCGTTCGTGTGGGTCGGCTCCCGCCGACCGGAGCTTGCGATCACCCGGTCGGTGCGCCCGGCCCGGCTCCATGCCGGGGCTGAAGGCCGGGTCGTGCTCGAAGGCGCCACCGCAACCGCGATCCCGTTGCTCACGCTCACCGATCGCGTCGACGAAGGCAAACGGGCGGCGCGCTTCTTGTTGTTGCCCAGCGTGGCGGGCACGGTCGTGCGTGCCGTGTACCGCATCCCCACCCGCCGCCGCGGTCGTCACATCGTCGGCCCGCTCGTCGGCTCCGTAACCGATCCGTTCGGTGTCGCGCGCCGAACGTTTGTGGTCACCGAAGCCAACGACATCGTGGTCTGTCCGAGGATCCATGCCGTGGTCGCTCCACGTCGCGGCAGCGGCGGCGAGCCGGCCGCACACGTCGAGGGCGCGCGGGCGCCCGCCCTCGAGCCCCTCGGCGAGTTCCTCGCATTGAACGACTACGAGCCAGGTGACGATCCGCGTCGCGTGCACTGGCCATCGAGCGCGCGACGCGGTGAGCTCGTGGTACGCCAGGACGAAGCGGCATCGCCCGGTCGGGTCGTTCTGTTGCTCGATACCCGCCCCGAGGTACACGACGAAGCAACGTTCGAGTCGGCTGTCGAGGCGATCGCGTCCTTCGCCGTCAGCTTGCGCCACGCCCACGCACCGGTCGAGGCGCTCACCACCAAGGGAGACGTGCTGGGACGCCCTGGTCCCGGCGCGGTAGCGATCCTGCTCGAACGCCTCGCGGTCGTGGAGACCGGCGGGCCCGACTACCTCATCAATGTCGTGGCCGGGCTGCGCAACCGGCTCGGCATCGGCGCCGTCGTCGCCGCGACCGGTCATCTCGATGCCCCGTTCGTGGACGCAGTCACGTTGCTTCGCTCGCGTTGCCTGGTGACCGTGGTCAGAACTGGCGACCAACTCGTACCAGCACCACTTCTCACCGTCGTCGACGCATCTGACGACTTCCCGACCGCGTGGAATGCCTACGCATCACACGCAGCACGCCGATGGAATCGCGCGACCTCCCTGTCGTCGTAGCGCTTGCTGCGCTCAGTGGAACCCTGGTTCTCGCGTACGGGCGCGTCTTCGAGTCGACCAGTTTCGTCGCACCCGTCCTGGCCGCGGCGCTGCTCCCTCACGTGATCGGAGCCATCACTCGCTGGCGTCGCATCGGCGACTTCGCCGCGTGGGGTTCGACGCTGCTCGGCCTCGCCGTGTTCGTGCTGTTCATCGTGCCGGGTACTGGCTCACCGTCTTCGGTGGTAGACCGCATCTCCGGCGGGTGGGATGTCATCACCGGCGACGCGGTCCCGATCCGGGCCACACCGGGCGCCGTGCTGCTGGCTGTGCTCGTCGTGTGGGTGGCGGCCGCCGTCGCCGACGATCTGGCGTTCCGCCGCCAGGCATCGCTCGGTGCGCTGGCACCCGGCCTCATGGTCTTGATCTGGATCGCGGCGCTCGGCACCGATCGCGGCCAGTGGCTCGTGGTCGCCGCATTCGGCGCGACGAGCATCTTCTTCCTTGCGCTGCAGCATCAGATGCTCATCGACTACCGACGGATGCTCATCGGCACGGTCACGCTGGTCCATGCGCCGCGACTGCTCTTGACGGGTGCCGCCGTAGGGCTGCTCGCGATCGCGTTCGGCGTAGTCGCGGCCCCCGCGCTGCCCGGCGGCGACAAGCCGCTCTTTGAGACGGGTGGACTCGGGAACGACGAGGCTGGCGACAGCTACCAGACGAGTGTGCCGCCGCTGCTCGACATCGGCGCCAAGCTCAACCGCACCGAGGAAGAGCTGCTGTTCACCGTCGCAGCGTCTCGTGCCGACTACTGGCGCATCGTGGCGCTCGACGAATACCGATCGCTGCAAGGCGGTCAGTGGACGCTGAAGGCCGAAGGCGAGGCGGTCGCCGAAGGACTCGATGAATCAGATGCCGCCGATCCCCTCGAACAGCAATACACGATCGAGGCACTCGACGAGCGTTGGATGCCTGCGGCGTACGAACCGGTGCAAGTGAGCCGCAACGACCTCTTGGTCGTGCGCTCGTCGTCGACGCTCGTCACGTTGAAGCGAGTCGTGACCGGCCTTCGATACACCGTCATCTCCGACGCACCCACTCCCGACGTCGGGGCCAACGCAGCA
>CAMDCC010000238.1 GCA_945889545.1 Bifidobacterium breve
GTTTGTCTCGGCCATGGTGCCCGCCGAGGGTGCCATGGTCATCGACGGCGTGCCGTCCGCGTCGAGCGATGCGGCACAGGCGTTGGTCGACGAGCCTGACAACGACACCTCCAACTCCGCGACCGGCTTGGATTCGCAGCGCATCCGCAACATGTTCTGCAACGACATGAACGATGCGCAGACCCAATTCGTGCTCGACCACACGGGTACCGAAGCGTTCGGCGTGTTCGGTGAGCAGGTGACGCGACACGGGATCCCGCCCGAGATCCCCAAGGTCTACGTGCGCCTCCTCCAAGACCAAGCGCTGCCATTGACCGATCAGGACCGCGCTATCGAAAACCTCTGCGAATCACCGGGCGGGGAGGTGGAGGTGATCGAGCTCGACACCGGCCACGACGTGATGATCAGCGCGCCGGCGATCCTCGCCGAGGTGCTCGACGAGATCGCGAACCGAATGGAGCCCTAGCCCGATGCCGATCGGAATTGCCGAAGAGCATGTCGCGCTGCAAGACGCCGTGCGCGGGTGGACGGAACGCCATTGCCCACCGGCGGTTCCACGCGCGCTCTTGGATGCGCCAGCCGAGACGTTGCCACCGTTCTGGAACGAGCTCGCAGCGCAGGGATGGCTCGGTCTCCATCTCGACGAAGCCCACGGTGGATCCGGCTACGGCGTGCTCGAGCTCGCCGTCGTGCTGGAAGAGCTCGGCCGTGCACTGGCGCCCGGACCAATCCTCCCGACGATGCTTGCCGCGTCGGTGATCGCGATGTCGAGCAATGAGGAGGCTCGCGCCGAGCTGCTTCCCCGACTCGCCACCGGCGACATCTCGGGCGCACTCGGTGGCGGAGACGGGTGTGGCTTGAGCGGAGAGGAGACGGCCGACGGGCTGCGCGTCTCGGGATCAGCGCGTGCGGTCCTCGGCGCCCACCTCGCCGGGATCATCGTGGCGCCGGTCAGCGTCGGTGCCGCTGCCGTCTGGGTCGCGCTCGACGGTGACGCGCTGGAGTGCCGTGAGCTTCCGAGCGTGGATGCAACCCGTCGGGTGGCAGAGATCACCGTGGACGGTGTGGTCGTGCCCACCGCACGTCGGCTTGATGGTGTTTCGAGCGAGCGGGTCATCGACCTGGTTGCCACCTTGACCGCAGCCGAGTTGGTTGGCGTGGCGCAGTGGGCGGTCGATACCGCAGCGGCATACGCCAAGGAGCGCGTGCAGTTCGGTCGCCCGATCGGTCAGTTCCAGGGTGTGAAGCACAAGTGCGCCGACATGGTCTGTCGGGTTGAGCTCGCCCGGGCCGCCGCGTGGGATGCCGCGGGAGCGGTAAGCGATCCCGAGACGAGCGACCCCGGGGCGAGTGCGCTGGTGGCGGCCGCCGCGATCGCGCTCGCCATCGAAGCGGCGTTCGAGAACACCAAAGACTGCGTGCAGGTGCTCGGTGGCATCGGGTTCACGTGGGAGCACGAAGCCCACATGTACATGAAGCGTGCGATGTCGCTGCGCAGCATCCTTGGCCCGACGAGTCGCTGGCGGGTCGAAGTGTGCTCGCTCGCGCTCGGCGGCACCCGCCGGGGTCTGACGCTCGATCTCGGACCCGAAGGCGACGCCGCCCGCACCGAGGTGCGCGCGTTCATCAACACGGTCAAGGATCTCACAGGCAATGACCAGCGCATCGCGGTGGCCGACGCGGGCTACCTCGTGCCTGCGTGGCCGAAGCCGTGGGGACGCGGTGCGAACGCGGTCGAGCAGATCGTGATCGAGGAGGAGTTCCGCGCCGCGAAGGTGGCGCGACCCGGGATCATGATCGGAGGGTGGGCGCTCCCGCCCGTGATCCTCTACGGGTCGGCCGAGCAGCAGGAACGATGGATCCCGGCACCGTTGCGGGGCGAGATCTCGTGGTGTCAGCTCTTCAGCGAGCCAGGCGCGGGCTCCGACCTCGCGGCGCTCACCACTCGGGCCACGCGTGTCGATGGGGGCTGGCTGATCAACGGTCAGAAGGTGTGGACGTCGATGGCGCAGTTCGCCGACTGGGGGATCTTGCTCGCCCGCACCAACCCCGAAGCCGCGAAGCACGATGGAATCTCATGCTTCATGGTGGACATGAAGAACACGACCGGGATCGATATCCGTCCGCTGCGTGAGCTGACCGGTGAAGCGATGTTCAACGAAGTGTTCTTCGACGAAGCCTTCGTGCCCGACGACTGCCTCGTAGGCGTGGAACACGACGGCTGGCGCGCCGCGCGCACGACGCTCGCAAACGAGCGCGTGTTCATGGGCGGCGGCTTGAGCTTCGGCGCCGGACTCGAAGGCGTGCTCGACATGGTCAAGACCCGAGAGCTCGGTGACGATCCGATTGTGCTCGACACCGTCGGTGGGCTCGTGGCCACGGCGCACGCGCTGGCCTGCCTCGGGTTCCGCCTCACCCTTGCCACGCTGGCCGGCGCCGACCCGAGCGGTTCCGAAGCGTCGGTCCGCAAGCTGCTCGGGGTGGTGCACGACCAGCGCGTGCAAGAAGTAGGTCTCGGGCTCGCAGGGACCGACGGCGCGATCGCCGTAGACGACGGACTCACGTGGAGTCGTGGGTTCCTGTTCAACCGGAACCTCACGATCGCCGGCGGCACCAGCGAGATCCAACGCAACATCATCGGCGAACGCGTCCTCGGCCTTCCCAGAGATCCATAACCCGTCAGATCCGTAACCCGTCAGATCCGTAACCCGTCAGACGGCCGGCAGCTCGACGACCTCGCCGGGGTCGATGAGGTTCACATCGCCGGAGCGGATGCGACCGCGGTTGGCGTCGCACACGCGCACCCAATACCCCACGATGTCGTTCGTGCTGAGCGCACCGCGCTCGCGACCAGTCGCCGCGGCGAGGTGACGCGCCGCGATCTCCCAGAAGTTGTCACCGGCCACGACGGTGTACGTGGTGACGGCGCTGGCAGGTACCGCGGCCGGCGTCTTGGTGGGAGCAGATGGTGCGGGTGGTGAGGCTGGCGCGGCGGGACGACCGGGGCGAGCGGTGGAGCTGGGTGCGGAGTCCGGTGCGGAGTCCGGTGCAGAGTCCGGGGTCGAATCCGAGACCGACCCCGGTTCCGTGTTCACCGTTGTGTCGGGCGTTTCCTCGAGCGCGGGCTCCGTGACAGTGGAGATCTCGACGATCGCCTCCGGGTCGCCGACGCGACCGCTTCGTACCGGGAGGTCCGGTGTCGGCTCGGGCGCAGGGGTCGCTGCCGAATCAGACGCCGAATCAGACGCCGGGTCGGACTCGGACACGACCACCGATGCCTCGGCTGGCGGTTCCGAGGCAAGCGGAGCGGCGGCCAGCGCGGGCGCGCCGCCCACCAGGACGGCACCGGTCAGGATCGATGCGGCCAGCGCACGATCCACCCGCCGGCGGACTGACGGCAGGGTCACCCGCCCAACTGCGCTGATCGCAGCTGGAACCCGGGCAACGCTGGCGAAGAGATAGAGGAGGGTGGAGCTGAGCAGCCAGGCGGCGCAACCCAGCGCGATCGGGATTGCGAACCCTGGTTCCTTGATGAAGCGGTAGAGGAGCACCACCGCGCCGACTTCGACGGCGAGCGTGGTGACGATCGGGAGTGAACGGCGCATTGGCATGACCTCGGTGAGTGGGGGATGGGGCCTCGCCATGACCCACCGAACGCCGAAGTGTCACGGCATCCCAGCCGGGGGAGTCCTTCCGGTGCTACGTTCCGCGTGACTTCACGCCGCAACAGGGGGTACCGAGAGTGCTGGCCGAAATCCAGATCTTCGAAAAGTTCGGGGTCGACTTCATCTTGCGCTGGGGCCACGTCGTGGTCGGGATCGCCTGGATCGGGTTGCTCTACTACTTCAACTTCGTGCAGGTCCCGGCGTTCGCCGACCTCGAGCCCGGCACCCGGAACCAGACGGTCGACAAGCTTGCGTCGCGTGCGTTGTGGTGGTTCCGCTGGGCCGCCGCGGCCACACTCGTGTTCGGCCTTCTGCTTGCGATCCACCAGGAGTACGAGGGCGACGCGCAGCTCTTCAGCCCCGACTACATGAAGACTGGTCAGGGTCTGAGCATCACCGTGGGGATGCTCTTGGGCATCACGATGTTCCTGAACGTCTGGTTGGTGATCTGGCCGAACCAGAAGAAGGTCATCGCCAACGCTCGCAACGTGCTGAGCGGCGGGGAGGCCGATCCCGGTGCGGCGGCTGCCGGACGCAAGGCGCTGCTCGCATCGCGCCAGAACGCGATCTTCTCGTTCGCGATGTTGCTCTTCATGGTCGGCACCGCGCACTTCTTCCTCGCGTACGGTGGCGGGGATCCGCTCCCTGACCGGGGCATCTTCTGGGCGATCACACTCGTGCTCTGGGTGGGACTGGAAGCCAACTGCCTGTTCAACCGGGGCACGAACCTCGGAACATGGATGTACGAGAACCACAAGCGTGCCATCGGCGCCGCATTGGTGCTCGCCGTGGTCTGGTACGCCGCGTGGGAGATCGTGTTCGGCTAAACGCCCAAGAGATCGGCGATGCGGGCGCGGTGATCGGCTGCCGTGCCGAGCAGCAGGCTGTTCGTCTTGGCTCGGCGGACGTAGAGGTGCATGTCGTGCTCCCACGTGTACCCGATGCCGCCGTGGATCTGGATGCCCTCCTTGGAGAGCAACCGCTCGCAGTCGGCGGCGGCCACCTTGGCGGTGGATGACGCGAGCGAGCGCCGGTCGTCGTCTTCGGCGATGGTGAGCGCGGCGAAGTAGGCGGTGGCCCGGGCGCGCTCGAGGGCTACGAGCATGTCGGCGAACTTGTGCTTGATGGCCTGGAACGAGCCGATCGGCACGCCGAACTGCTCGCGTTGCTTGGCGT
>CAMDCC010000239.1 GCA_945889545.1 Bifidobacterium breve
TGCTCCGGCGGGTCCGAGCGCTGGGCCCTGATGATCGGCGAGCGTTGCTCGACGCGTACGTGGGCGACCGCGCGAACCGTCGGCACAAGCCCGGGCGCGCCTTCGAACGCACCGGCTATCGCTTCGACGTGCTCACCGATTACGGCGCATTTCGCGACCTCCAACGTCATCGCATGTTGACCATCGAGTGGCAGACGCTCACGCCGGAGCACGGGTACGAGGTTCCCGAGGACATGACGGGTGCCGGTCTCGCCGATGAGTTCCACGAAGCCATGGAGCGGTCAGAAGCGCTGTACGACGCGGTGGTTGAGTCGTTCCCGACCGAGGCACCGTACGCGGTGGCGCTCGCATACCGGGTGCGGTTCTCGATGCAGTACAACGCGCGAGAAGCCGTCCACATGCTCGAGCTGCGTACGTCGCCGCAAGGTCACCCGGCCTATCGACGGGTCTGCCAGGAGATGCACCGCCTCATCGAGCAGCAGGCCGGCCACCGGGCCCTGGCTGGGACGATGCGCCACGTCGACCATGCGACGTACGGGCTCGAGCGGCTCGAGTCGGAGCGCGCGGCCCAGGCCCGACGCGCCGCGCGGTGAGCACACTCGCAACCACTTGACATCGAGGCCCCGGTCGGGCGTACTACGGGTGTCCAGCCCAGCACCGATGGGACACACGGGGTCCAGGAGACCAGGGAGAGAGCACTGCGATAACCCTTCCGCACACGCGGGACGGGCCAAGCAGCGGCCCCAACGGCCTCCTGGGCCCCATCCACCGTTATGCTCCGGCCCCTGACAAGCCCGACCGGGCGAGAGAACGAGCGAATGAGCGAAGAAGAGTTCGAAGACAGCGACGTCGAGATCGACGACGAGGAACTCGACGACGAGGAACTCGACGAAGAGGAACTCGACGAAGAGGATCTCGACGACGATGCTCTCGTTGAGGACGATGCACTCGACGACGACCTCGTCGCGCTCGATATCCCGGATGTCGAATTGGTCGACGACCTGGCCGTCGACCCAGCGGCCGAGGTGGTTCCTGTTGGGGTGATCACGGACGCCGTGGTACCCGACGCGGATACCAAGGACGACGAGGACGATGACGGGCTCGAGCTCGAAGAGGAGCTCCACCCCGACGATGTCGAAATTCCGCTCGATGCGCTGCTCAAGGAGCGCACTGCGAAGGCGAGCCTCGAGGACGACGAAGAGGACGTCGAAGAGGACGAGATCGACCTCGAAAATCCCGGGGAAGGGCCCGCCAAGATCATGCCTCGTCGCGCCGGCGAGTTCCTCTGCTCCTCTTGCTTCCTGGTCTTGCCCCGCGGCCAGCTCGCCGATGAAGCGCGAATGCTCTGCCGCGACTGCGCCTGAAACCGCGTCAATCTTCCGCGGCCAAACCCGCGAATGGTGTTCGTTCGCGCGCCATGGCGTCTGTCGGCGGGGGAGCGCTGCTGGGCGTCGCCTTTCCGCCTGCCGACCTGGGTCCGGTCGCACTCGTCGCGATCGTCCCGCTGCTCTGGGCCTGGCACGACGCCACACCACGCCGCGCGGCGCTCTACGGACTGCTGTACGGGATCGCGTTCTTCGGTGTGCTGCTCGAATGGTCGCGGTACTTCGGCGCCGTTGCGATCATCCCCCTCGTGGTGGGGGAGGCCGCGTTCATCGCGATCATGGGCGCCGTGGTCGCCCTGCTGGCGCGTCGGGGCATGCGCTCGCCGTGGCTGACGGCCGCGATTTGGGTCGTACTCGAGGGTGCCCGAGCGCGCGTGCCATTCGGTGGGTTCCCGTGGGGCGAGGTCGGCGTGGCGCTGCACGACCTGTCACCGGCGCGAGCGCTCGCAAGCTTCGGGGGAGTGCCGCTCGTGACGTTGCTGGTGGTGGCAGCCAACGGGTACGTGCTCGACGCCGCGACCGCGCTACGCGGCGGCACCCGGCGCGATGTGCGCGGCCCACTCATGATCGCGGCAGCCGGCATGGTGGGCATCGTCGCCCTGAGCGGTATCGCGGTGGTGACTCGCTTCGACCCGCGTGAGACGGGATCGATCCGGTACGCGTTGCTCCAAGCGAATGACCAGGACCGCAACCTCACTTCCGACGAGATTCGCAACGACTACCTCATGCAGCGGCATCTCGAACTGGCGGCTGAACTGGAAGGGCCGTACGACCTGATTGTGTTTCCGGAGTCGTCGTTGGAGCGTGACCCGACGCAGTTCGACTACGTGCGTGAAGCGCTCTTGGGTGTGGCCCAAGCGCATGGGGCAGTGGTACTTGCCAATGCGCGGACCAATACACCCGAGGGCGGAATCGCCAACAGCAATCTCGCGTACCGCCCGAATGGGGAGCTCGAGGGCATCTACTCGAAGCAGCAGCTCGTGCCGTTCGGCGAGTACATCCCGTGGCGCGACACGCTCTCGTTCATCAGTGCGCTCGACCAGATCCCGTACGATTACGAGCCTGGTACCAAGCGCGTGCTGTTCCGAACGGCCGGCCACGACTTCGCCACGGTGATCTGCTTCGAGTCGGCGTTCGCGCCGCTCGTACGCGACTTCGTGCGCGACGGCGCCGAGCTCATCGTGGTCACCACCAACAACCGGTCATACCGGCGTTCGGGGTTGGCCGCGCAGCACCTCGCGCTGAGCCAGATGCGCGCCGCGGAGACGGCGAGGCCGGTGCTGCACGCATCGATCTCGGGGATCACGGGCGTGATCGACCCACAAGGTGACGTGTACGAGACGAGCGAGCTCTTCGTGAACAAGATCACCGCAGGCGCGGTCCAAGCGACGACGGGGGAGACGCCGTTCGTGCGCCTCGGGGAATGGGTGCTCGGCGTCAGCATGCTCGCGGTCTTGGCCGCCGCGATCATCACCCGGTCGCGCCGTCCACGTGGCGTAGCCGTAGACTCGTAGCCGTGGCTGACGACAACGACACTGCTGAGAAGGCCAAGGAGCTGTTGGTCTACGGCCCGCTTGGTCTCGCGCTCTTCATGCGCGATAGCGCGCCGCAGTTCATGCGCATGTTCGTGGCCCGAGGGCGTACCGAGCTCCAGCAGCGCGGCAAGTCCGTAAGCAGCCAGATCGACCAGGTGCGATCGGTGGGCGAGACCGTCACTGCCGATGGCGGACCCGACGTGCTCAAGCTGCTCTCCACCGGAATCGCCACGCTCCGGGAGAAGGCCGAGGAGGCCTTGAATGCGCTCGGCGTCGCTGCGAACGAGACGCCCGCGGCCCCGCCGCCACGCGTCGCGTATGCGCCCGACTCACCGAGCGCACCGCCTCCGAACGCGAGCACGAGCGGCGATCTCGCGATCCCCGGCTACGACGACCTCTCGGCTTCGCAGGTGGTCGAGCACCTCGACGGGCTGGCTCCGCTCGAGCTCACCGCGATACGTGAGTACGAAGCCGCCCATCGCGCCCGCAACACCATCCTCGGCAAGATCGAGCAGCTCACGCGCGGCTCCTGACCGTGGAGAGCTGCCGGCGCGCGACCTCCGATGACCTCGGGGAGATCGTCCGGCTCGCCGAGGCGCTGCGCGCCGAGCTCGGGGGTATGCGTGGCGGTGCATTGTGGCTCGCACGCGAATCTCGTCCGGAGCCGCTCGAAGCTTCCTACGGCGCACTGTTCGATCGCGACGATGCTCTGGTCGTCGTCGGAGCTATCGACACGAGCGTTGTGGGCTTCGGTGTGGTTGAGATCGAATCGCTGCGCACGGGGGAGCAACTCGGCAGCGTTGCTGAGCTGTTCGTGGACATCGAAGCGCGGTCAGTGGGAGTCGGCGAAGCGATGGCGAACGTGATCATCGAGTTCTGCGAGACCCAGCAGTGCATCGGCATCGACACCCGGGCGCTGCCGGGCCACCGGGCCACCAAGAACTTCTTCGAGGAGCAAGGATTCACGGCTCGGGCGCTCGTGATGCATCGCTCGCTGCGCGAGCCCGAATGATTGAGTCGCAATGACCAAAGCCGGAATGACCAAAGCCGGAATGACCGCGCCGCAGGTGGCCGTCGGTGCGGTTGCCATCGACGGCGATCGCATCCTCCTCATTCGGCGTGGTCGCGGGCCCGCAGCGGGCACCTGGTCCATCCCCGGTGGCCGGGTGGAGCTCGGCGAGACCCTTCACGAGGCCGTCGTACGGGAGGTTGTCGAAGAGACCGGGCTCCGAGTTGTCGTCGAGCGATTCCTGGGCTGGGTCGAGCGCATCACCGAGTCTCATGACGACTCTCATGACGGCGCTCATGACGGCGCTCATGAAGACGCTGGGCACTTCGTGATCCTGGACTTCTTCGTGACCGTCTTGGACCCTGACCAGGCGCCAACGGCCGGTGACGACGCTGTGGAGGCCCTGTGGCTGCCTCTGGACGACCTCGGGGGCCAGACGTTGGCACCAGGGCTCCTGGACTTCCTCGAGGAAACCGGCGTTCTCGACGACTACTGAGGGAAGTCGACCTGCCGATAAGCATCGTTATGTAAAGTAGCCTAGGCCTCCGGCCGGGCTGCTTTCCAGAACGAGAAGTGCGTAAGGACTCACGCAAGGACCCCCCACCCCCGGAGCCTGAGCGCTGCCGAGCCCTTCGGACCGAGCAAGTGGCGCTGCGTTGTAAGTGTGACGACGCAGCGTCACTTGCTCCGTTCGCTACATGTCGGCATATGCCTCGAGGGGCGGGCACGAGCAGACCAGGTTGCGGTCGCCGTAGGCGTTGTCGATCCGGCTGACCGGCGGCCAGTACTTGTCGCCCTTCGATGAATCGGCGGACGCGGTCGCCGGGAATCCGGCTTCGTCACGCGAGTACGGGCGGTCCCACTGATCCGTGGCCACGTCGGCGGCCGGATGTGGTGCGCGGC
>CAMDCC010000240.1 GCA_945889545.1 Bifidobacterium breve
GAGGCGACGGACCGCCCGACGGGGCGTTTGTGGGCGCGTCGGCGAGTCCGGATCGAGGTACAGCGCTGCCATCCCGATCTGCTCGAACGGCTGCGCGACCTCGTCGAGCAGCTTCCTGATACGACCATCCGCTTCGTCGGAGGCATCCCGGTGGTCGGCCACCCTGGGGGGGTGGTGTTCGCGATGGCCGCCAGCCAGAGCTGGGTGATGCTTCGGCTGCCGACGCATGTTCACTCCGTGGTCGTGCACAGCGAGTGGGGCAACCGCGGGTTGACGGGCGACTGGGTCGACGTGGATCCGTGGCTCACCGACATCGAACCGTACGAGGCGCTGAGCCGCGTCCGAGGGTGGGTGCGCGCCGCGTACGAGTACGCCGGTGAGCTGGCACCGCCACCTCGGACGTCATCTCGGTTGCCGCGCCGCGAGTGATCCCGACGTAAGCCCGGCTACTCGTCGAGGCGGAGTGCCGCGACGAACGCCTCTTGGGGCACTTCCACTCGGCCGATCGATTTCATCTTGCGCTTGCCGGCCTTCTGCTGTTCGAGCAGCTTGCGCTTGCGCGTGATGTCGCCTCCGTAGCACTTCGCGATCACATCCTTGCGTACGGCCTTGACCGTCTCGCGAGCGATGACTCGCCCGCCGATCGCCGCTTGGATGGGCACGTCGAAGAGCTGGCGCGGGATCAGCTCCTTGAGCTTCTGCGTCATGCGGCGGCCGTAGTCGTACGACCTGTCGCGGTGCATGATCGTGGAGAACGCGTCGACCGGCACATTGTTGAGCAGCACGTCGACCTTGACGAGGTCGGAGCGCCGATATTCAGCGGGCTCGTAGTCGAGGCTCGCGTACCCGCGGGTACGCGACTTGAGCTGGTCGAAGAAGTCCAGGACGATCTCGGCAAGCGGGATCACATATACGAGCTCCACTCGATCCTCCGAGAGGTACTCCATCTTGGTCATCTCGCCCCGGCGGGTCTGCGTGAGATCCATGATCGGGCCGACGTAGTCGGTAGGTGTGAGCACCGTGATGTTCACGTAGGGCTCTTCCACGAAGTCGACGTTGTTGTTCTCTGGCATCGCCGACGGGTTGTCGACGACCTCGACTGCGCCGGAGTGCAGGTGGGCCAGGTACTCGACGTTGGGAGCCGTGGCGACGAGCGAGAGGTTGTACTCACGCTCGAGCCGCTCCCGCACGATCTCCATGTGCAGGAGTCCGAGGAACCCGCATCGGAAGCCGAAGCCGAGCGCGCCTGACGTCTCGGGCTCGTACGTGAACGACGAGTCGTTGAGGCGCAGCTTCTCGAGGGCTTCGCGCAGGTCGCCGTATTCGTCGCCAACGATTGGGTACAGACCGCAGAACACCATCGGCTTGGGGTTGCGGTAACCGGGGAGTGGCTCGCCTGGTCGTGATGCGTTGGTGACGGTCTCACCGACGCGGGCCTCACCAACGTCTTTGATGCCCGCTATCAGGTATCCGACTTCGCCGGGGCCGAGCGACTTCACCGGCGTTGGGACGGGAAGCCGCACACCGACTTCTTCGGCGTCGTGGGTTGCCCTGGTCTGGAGGAAACGGAGCTTCTCGTCGGTGGTCAACGTGCCGTCGAACACTCGAACCGCGCTGATCACGCCGCGGTACGCGTCGTAGTACGAGTCGAAGAGGAGCGCTCGGAGCGGCGCGTCGGGATCGCCCTTGGGTGCGGGTACTCGCTCCACGATGGCGTCGAGCAACTCGGGGACGCCCTCCCCCGTCTTCGCCGAGATGCGCAGGATCTCGTTCGCCGGGATGCCGAGAACCTTCTCGATTTCTGCGGCTCGCTTGTCGGGTTCGGCAGCCGGGAGATCGATCTTGTTGAGCGCCGCGACGATGGTGAGGTTGGCTTCGAGCGCCGAGTAACAGTTGGCGAGCGTCTGAGCCTCGATGCCCTGGGCCGCGTCCACGAGGAGGACGGCTCCTTCGCACGCCGCAAGGCTGCGAGAGACCTCGTAGGAGAAGTCGACGTGTCCCGGCGTGTCGATGAGGTGCAGCACGTGGTCCTTCCACGTGAGGCGCACGTTCTGGGCCTTGATCGTGATGCCCCGTTCGCGCTCGATGTCCATCGTGTCGAGGTACTGCGCGCGCATGTCGCGCGGGTCGACCGCGCCGCACAGCTCGAGGAACCGATCGGCCAAAGTGCTCTTGCCGTGGTCGACGTGGGCGACGATCGCCAGATTTCGAAAGCGGTCGCGGGACGTCGGCATGGGACGTCCATTCTCGCAGAGCCCTCCCTCGACACCTGCAGCAACCCTGATCACGCCACTCGCCGGCTGATCCGGCCGCCCTGATAGCCTGCTCGGGTCCGAGACGAATCTTTGGAGTAGCGCACGCCCTCATGGCGAACATCAAGAGTCAGATCAAACGGAACCGGCAGAACGAGAAGCGCAACGAGCGCAACAAGGGTGTGCGCTCGGAGCTGAAGAGCCGCGTGAAGGCGGCCCGGACTGCCATCGACGCCGGTGCTGCTGAAGCCCCGGAGGCCGCTCGCATGGCCCAGAAGCGTCTCGACAAGGCCGCGTCCAAGGGTCGAATCCACAAGAACCAGGCTGCCCGCCGCACCTCGCGCCTCATGAAGCGAGCCTCGAAGAGCTCCTGACTCTGGGCGCGCTCGCTGGGCCGCCGGGATTCTCTCGGCACTGCCCGACGATCCGCTCGCCAGCGCCTACGTCCGTCTTGCTGCCGCCCGTGTGGTGAGTGCGGCGAGGCGAGCCACCAGTACCGACATCACCACATCGCCGGGGATCGCGCGCTCGCCTTTCAGGTCGAGGTCGGCGCGCCCGAGGTGATCGAACGCCTGCCGTAGCCCGTCGGTCCCGAGGGCGCGCGCCTGGCGGAGCCGGAAGCCCGCGGCCGCGGGCTTCATGCGTCCGCCGAGCGCGGCAGCCGCGTCGTCGTTGCCCCGGATCTCGGGATCGTCGAGCCGCAGCAGGCGCCGGTAGTGCCCGTGCAGGAAACCCATCACCTCGAGGGGATGCATCGGCTTGGGATGCGTCGGGCTCGTAACCGTCAACAGCCGTTGCACCACCGCGAGCGCGCCGGGCACATCACCTTTCTCGATCGTGTTCGTGAGATCCCACATCGGAACCGCGCCGGCACCGGCGAGGTACGGCTCCACTTCTTCCACGTCGAGCTCGGCACCAGGGCCGTGCACCGCAGCGAGCATGTCGACGATGCCGGGCACCAAGCCCGCGTCTTCCCCTACATGCGCGATCAGCACCTTGGCTGCACCCGGGCGCATCACGAGCTGTGCGGCTTCCAGCTCACGGGCGAGCACATCGACCGCCTTCTCCGACGCGGTGCCCACCACCTCACCGGATGCCTTCGCCAACTTCTCGAGCGCAGTGGAAGTGGCCGTCGCGCCGCGCGCCGTCCCCCCGGCCACGAGCACGAGCTCGGTCGTCTCCACTGGGTCGGCGAGGTACGCCTCGAGCGCCTTGCCCTCGGGCTTGCCGAGGTTGCCGACGTCATGCACCACGACGACGCGCTTCGCCGTCATCATCGGTGGCGTGCGCGCCGCGTTCAGCGCCGAGCCAAACGGTGTTCCGGTGATCTCACCCTCGACGCCGTCGCCGTCATCATCCTCGGCATCGCTGCGGCCGTCGGCGGGAATCGTGAAGTCCTCGAGCGCGAACGAGCGGTCTTCGCCGTCGAGCAGCTCCTCGATGAGGGCCGACAGCGAGTCGTCGCGCAGGATCGGGTCGGCGCCCTTTACATAGTGAACCGTCACGAATCCCTCCCTTCCGCTGCCGCGAGGATCGCCTCCACCGTGCGGCAGACCTGCACGCTTCCGGCCACATCATGGACCCGCACGATGCGACAGCCGTGCGCCACCCCGTAGGCGACGGAGGCGAGCGACGCGTCGCGCCGGTCGTCGATGTCGAGCCCGAGGAGCTCTCCGAGGTAGCGCTTGTTCGATGCCGACAACAACAGCGTGTACCCGGTGGCGGCGAGCATGTCGCTCTCCCGCAGCAGGAGGGCGCTCATCGCGGGCGTCTTGCCGAGGTCGAGGCCCGCGTCGATCGCGATCTGGCACTTCTCCAGACCGACGGCCTCGGCTCTAGCGGCACGATCGAGGAGGAAGGCGCGGACCTCGCCGAGCAGATCGTCGTAGTGCGGCTCGGGGTCGGGCACTCTCGGTTGCAGCCGGATGTGCGTGGCGACCACCGAGGCGTTGTGCTTCGCCGCCACCGGTAGGTAGTCGGGATCGGCGAAGCCGCTGATGTCGTTGCCCACGACGGCGCCGGCACGACACGCCTCGTCGAGCACCGATGCGCGCCAGGTGTCGACCGAGATCGCCACGTCCACCCGCTCACGCACCGCCGCGATCGCCGGCACGACTCGGTCGAGCTCCTCGGCCTCGCCGACCTCCGGACCCGGGCCGGCCTTCACGCCGCCGACATCGAGGAGATCGGCACCGACGGCAACGAGCTCGTCGGCTCGCCGGATCAGCGCGTCGAGCTCGAACGTCTTGCCCTGGTCGTAGAACGAGTCGGGCGTGCGGTTGAGGATGCCCATCACCAGTGTGCGAGTGGTGAGATCGACGACGCGGTCACCGAGGCGGAACGACCAGGGCATCGCGGCGGAGCATACGCCGGTGCCGCGCGACGACCGCGAGGCCGAACGCGAGGCCCACAACGACCCCGATCACGACAGCGGCCCGCAGATCGAGCGTGAAGGGAACCCGTGCCGCAGCGTCGGCAATGCCGAGCATGCCGTCGGCCATCATGGCC
>CAMDCC010000241.1 GCA_945889545.1 Bifidobacterium breve
GGATCCACATGCTGTCGGGTACCCACGGGCTGCCGTAGACGGTCGCGCTTCCGTTCCAGTCGGCGAACCACAAGTCGTCGGCCACCTCGTACGTCGGGAAGAAGATGGCCGTTCCGACCTGGTTCTGGATCCCCGACGCGCCACTCGAATAGAACCCGGCCTGGTAGCCGCGCCCGTGCAACCCCGCGACCCACCCGTTCACGAACGACCGGACCGCTTCGTCGCACGCCGCGCTGGGCGGATACGCCTCGAGATCGAAGTAGATCGGGCTCCCGATCTTGTTCGCGGTGGCCGGCCCGATGCCGAAGAACGCTGCGGTGTCCGCGGCTTCGAGCGCCTCGAGGTAGCCCTCGTACGTCGCCTGAGGAGATCCAGCGGTGGTGATCTTCGGCCCCGTCCCCCCGAAGCACGGTGCTTGCTTGCCGACCCAGATCGGGAGCGCGCGCCAACCCTGGTCCTTCACCACGCTCGAGACCCACGCCGGTGTCAGGTTCACGTTGTTCGTCATGGGTTTGCAGAAGGCGTTGACACCGCCGATGTAGATGCCCACGGCGCGATATGGCGAATAGCCTCGCCACACTGCCATCTGCCCGATCGTGGGCGCGAAGCAAGTGTCGAACGTGAGCGTGGAGATGATCGCGCCGTTCGTGGGGCCTGCTGCGGCGGTTTCGACCTCGGCCGGGGTGAGCGCGGCAGGTGCCTCAGGCGTGGGGCTCGTGACCGGTCGGCACGCGACTGCGGCGAGCACGATCCCGACCGTGAGAAGCGCGGTCCGCTTGCTGCTCATGGCGCGGCGAGGGCGAATCCGGAGAGGAGCTGCTGGGCCAAGACGTCGGACTCCCCGTAGTTCAGGAAGGTGACGAGCCCGAGCTCGGGGATCACCACGGTGAGGACACCGACCTCGTCTGGGTGGGGATCGAGTCGCACGGGCATGCCGTTCAGGGTCGTGACGGTGGTCGCCCGGGCCAGGGCGAGCGGAGAGGCCGTCGCCAGAGGCACCACGAGGACCGTCTCCACGTTGCCGAGCGGATGGGCCGGACAGTCCTGTTTGGTACCCGGGCTGCCCAGGTATACGGCGTGGGCATCCACCCGGACACAGGTTTTCGGTGCGGAGGCCAGGTCGTAGATGGGCCAGTCGGTCGGGACGACGAATTGCAGGCCCCGGTACTCCACGACCTGTCCGTCGACCGGCGCCGTGGTCGAGGTGGTGGTGGGCTCCCCGGTGGAGGTCGAGGTCGTGGGCTCGGGTTCCGACGTCGAGGTGGTGGAGCTATCGGGCTCGGTCTGGATGCTCGGGCCCCCGCCTCCGCACGCCGAGAGCGTGACCGCGCCGAAGAGCGCGAGCACGGCGAAGGATCTGCGCGCGGACGGGTGGGAGGACGGGCGGGCGAGCGCAAGCACTCGGAGAGTTCGCATGGGGAGGGACGAGTCCGTCAGGTGGAGGAATCGCTGCTCGCGACCTTACCCACCGATCACCGCCGCAGAGCCGCGAGTCCCAAACAGGGCGAGAAACGGCGGTATTCTCGATACTCGCCGAGGACGGGAGTACCAGGGACGTGGAAGTCGAGATCGGGATCGGCAAGTCCGGACGACGGGCCTACGGGTTCGACGACATCGCCATTGTTCCGAGCCGCAGGACACGCGATCCCGAAGACGTCGACATCACCTGGGAGATCGACGCGTTCAAGTTCGAGCTGCCGCTCATGGCTGCCGCAATGGACGACGTTGTGTCGCCGAAGACTGCCGTCGACATCGGCAACCTCGGTGGTCTCGCGTGCTTGAACCTCGAAGGGCTCTGGACGCGCTACGACGATCCCGATGCATTGTTCGACGAGATCTCCGATCTGCCCACCGAGAAGGCGACGCGTCGGATGCAAGAGATCTACGCCGAGCCGATGAAGGAAGAGCTGATCGGCAAGCGCATCCGCGAGATCAAGGACGCCGGCGTCACTGCATGCGCGTCGCTCACCCCGCAACGGGTCGCGACCCATGCGGCCGCGGTGCTCGAAGCCGAGCTCGACATCCTCGTCATCCAGGGCACGGTCGTCTCCGCCGAGCACGTCTCGAAGGACGAGTCGCGCCAACCCCTCAACCTCAAGAAGTTCATCCGCGAGTTCGACATCCCGGTGATCGTCGGCGGCTGCGCGTCGTACTCCACGGCGTTGCACCTCATGCGCACCGGTGCGGTCGGCGTCCTCGTCGGGGTCGGCCCGGGCCACGCCTGCACGAGCCGCGGCGTCCTGGGTATCGGCGTGCCACAGGCCACTGCCATTGCCGACGCGGCCGGTGCTCGCATTCGCCATCTCGACGAGACGGGCGTGTACGTGCAAGTCATCGCCGACGGCGGGATGCGCACCGGTGGCGACATCGCCAAAGCGATCGCTTGCGGTGCCGACGCGGTCATGGTTGCGTCGCCGCTCGCGAGCGCGTACGAGGCGCCGGGCAAGGGTTACCACTGGGGCATGGCCACGTTCCATCCCACGTTGCCGCGAGGTGCGCGGGTGCATCAGGGCCTCAAGGGCACGCTCGCTGAGATCCTCATCGGGCCGGCGCACGAGAACGACGGCACGCTCAACCTGTTCGGCGCGCTGCGCACGTCGATGGCCACCACTGGCTACGAGACGCTCAAAGAGTTTCAGAAGGCCGAAGTGATGGTTGCGCCGGCGCTGAAGACCGAGGGCAAGATCCTCCAGCGCGAGCAGCACATCGGGATGGGGCGCTAGCCCCGGGCCTGGTGCCAACGCCGCACGACCGCGTCCTTGTTGTCGACTTCGGCGCGCAATACGCACAGCTGATCGCCCGACGCGTGCGCGAAGCCCGCGTCTACTCCGAGATCGTGTCGCGCACGATGCCGCTCGCCGAGATGTTGGCGAAGCGTCCTAAGGGGATCATCTTCTCGGGCGGGCCCGCGTCCGTACACGTCGATGGCGCGCCGTCGATCGATCCCGCGGTCTACGACGCCGACGTGCCGATCCTCGGCATCTGTTACGGCGCGCAGCTTGTTGCGCAACAGCTCGGCGGCACCGTGGAGCGGACGGGGGGCGGCGAATACGGGCGAACGACCACGAACACCACAACGACATTCGTGCATGGCGGTCGGCGTCCGGTCCTGCTGGCGGACGCCCCGGACGAGCTCCAAGTGTGGATGAGCCACGGGGACGCGATTACTCGTGTACCCGAAGAGTTCGATGTTGTGCGGAGTTCAGCGGGTTCACCGGTTGCTCTTTTTGAAGACAAGCAGCGAGCGGTCTTTGGAGCCCAGTTTCACCCTGAGGTCGTGCACACAGAACTAGGCCAAGAACTACTTCGGGACTTTCTCTTCAAAGTCTGCGACTGCCGGCCCACCTGGACGAACACCAACATCATCGAAGAGGCGGTCGACGAGATCCGCGCGCAGGTCGGGTCCGAGGGCGTGATCTGCGGGCTCTCGGGCGGTGTCGACTCCGCCGTGGCCGCGGCGCTCGTCCACCGGGCGATCGGCGACCAGCTCACGTGTGTGTTCGTCGACACCGGGCTGCTGCGCCTCGGCGAGGCCGAGCAGGTGGAGGAGACGTTCAACCGCCAGTTCCACGTCGAGCTCATTCACGTGAAGGCGGCCGATCGGTTCCTCGGGGCCCTCGTCGATGTCGAAGACCCCGAGCGCAAGCGCAAGATCATCGGCGAGACGTTCATCAGGGTGTTCGAGGAAGTGGCGCGTGACCTGTCGTCGGCCGGCTTCCTCGTGCAGGGCACGCTCTACCCCGACATCGTCGAGTCGGGCGGTGGCGACAACGCGGTCATCAAGTCGCATCACAACGTCGGTGGACTCCCCGACGATATGGACTTCGAGCTCGTCGAGCCGTTGCGCAACCTCTTCAAGGACGAGGTGCGCGCGATCGGCGAGGAGCTCGGCCTTCCCGAAGACATCGTGTGGCGTCAGCCCTTCCCGGGCCCGGGGCTTGCGGTGCGGATCATCGGCGCGATCACGCCCGAGCGGTTGGAGCTCCTGCGTGCAGCCGACCACATCGTGGTCGAGGAGATCCGGCGCGCCGGCCTCTATCGCGAGATCTGGCAGAGCTTCGCGGTGCTCCCTGCAGCGGTGCGGACCGTCGGTGTGATGGGCGACGGCAGAACGTACGAGAACCCGGTGATCGTCCGGGCCGTCACCTCGGAAGACGCGATGACTGCCGATTGGGCGCGGCTCCCCTACGACCTGCTTGAGCGCATCGCCTCTCGCATCATCAACGAGGTCGCCGGCGTCAACCGCGTCGCCTACGACATCACCAGCAAGCCCCCCGGCACCATCGAGTGGGAATAGGCGGCATCGGCATCTAGGAGCGGCCGAGCGGCCCGCAGGGACGGGACTAAGGCACCCCGAGGCCCGAGCGAGCGCGACCAGGATTTAGGATCCGCCGCATGGACCTTGATGCTCTGACCACGACCGCCCAGGCTCTTGTTGCTCCCGGCAAGGGGATCCTTGCCGCCGATGAGTCCGGCGGGACCATCAAGAAGCGCTTCGACTCCATCAAGGTGGAGTCCACCGAGGACAACCGCCGCGCCTACCGCGAGCTGTTGTTCACCACGGAGGGGGCCGAGGAGTACATCAGCGGCGTGATCCTCTTCGACGAGACGATCCGCCAGTCGTCGTCGAACGGCACGCCGTTCCCGAAGCTCCTCGCCGACCGGGGGATCATCTCGGGCATCAAGGTCGACACCGGTGCGAAGCCGCTCGCGATGGCCGATCCCGAAGAGGTGACCGAGGGCCTCGACGGC
>CAMDCC010000242.1 GCA_945889545.1 Bifidobacterium breve
GATCGCAGCCTGGTCCAACGAAGCATTGATGTTGGTAGGAACATGGGCGGGTGCCACGCAATTCACACGGATGTCGTGGGGGGCAAGGTCGATGGCGATGCACTTCGTCATGTGGACGACCGCGGCCTTGGTTGCGCGATAGGTCATCAAACCGCCGCCGGCATTGATGCCGCCGATCGACGTCGTGTTGATGATCGAGCCGCCGCCGTGCTCCGCCATGTGTCGGGCGGACCGCTGACAACCGATCATGACGCCGAGGAGGTTCACCCGCATCTGCTGCTCGAAGTCGGCAAGATCATCATCGAGGAACCGCAGCCGCGGACCGGAGATGCCTGCGTTGTTGACCATGACGTGGAGCCCGCCGAATCGCTTCACTGCAAAGTCCACGACCTGCTGAACCTCGTTAGCCTCGCCGACGTCGGTCCGCTTGAATGCGGCCGCCGGACCGAGTTCGGCGGCCGCCGCTTCGCCCACCTCACCGTCGATGTCGGCGATGACGACCTGAGCACCCTCCTCCACGAAGAGCTCCACGATGCCGCGGCCGATGCCGCCCGCCCCGCCGGTGACGATTGCCACCTTGCCGGCGAGCTCCTGGCTCATACCTCTTCGATCCAGTAGTCGGGCGTGGTCTCGATGCCGTGACGCTCGAAGATCGCGTCGATATCGGCGAGATCGTCATCACTGATCGACCAACCGACCGCACCGATGTTGTCTTCCACTTCGGCGATGTTGCGGCAACCGACGAGTGCAGTGCTCACTGCGGGGTGTGAGATGGCCCAGCGCAACGCGAACTGGGGGAGGCTCTTGTCGTAGCGGGCCGCGATCCCCTTCAGCTCCTCCACCGCGCGAACGTTGCGAGGGAACGTCTCGGGACCGAAGAGGTTCTCGAACATCTTGATCGCGCCCATGTTGCCTTTGCGGGAACGCCAGTCGGCAGAGCCGAAGTCGTGGTCCTCCTTGAACGTGCCGGTCAGCAACCCGAAGCAGAGCGATCCGTACGCCATGAACCCGATGTTGTGCTCCGCGCAGTAGGGAAGGATCTCGCGCTGCATGCGCCGATCGAACATGTTCCAGCCGTATTGGACGACGTCGACTCGAAATGCCTGCCGGCATGTCTCGATCTCGTCGAGCGTGAAGTTCGAGAGCCCGACGGCGCGCACCTTCCCATCGCGTACGACCTCCTCGAGTGCGCTCATCGTTTCTTCAAAGGGAGTCGAGCGGTCGGGCCAGTGCACGAGGTAGACGTCGACCCAGTCGGTGCCGAGGTTCTTGAGGCTCTTGTCGATCGTCGTCAAGACACGCTCGCGGCTGCTGTCACGCATGTTCGGCTTGTCCCGGTAGTTCATGCCGAACTTGCTGACGATGATCGCCTCGTCGCGGCGCGAGCCGAGTGCCTTTCCGAGGGCGACCTCGGAGGCACCCATGCCGTAGCCCTCGGCGGTGTCGAAGCAGTTGATGCCGAGGTCGAGGGCCCGCCCGACCGCGTGGCCGAACTCGGCCTCTTCGACGTCGCCGTACCCCCCTCCGACCTCCCAGCAGCCGAAGCCGATGGCCGAGACCTCGAGTCCCGTTGGTCCGAACGGTCGCTGCTCCATCGTCTGCCCCTTTCCGGCGCCGCTTCGTGCGCAACCGTGAACTAACACCCGCGTCAGCGAACCGTACCACCGGGCCACGAAGAGCGCCTGGGAGGTCTCCCGCGTGGTGTCTGGACTAACGGTAGTGTCACTCCGGTGCGGATGACCCGTGCGCCAGACCTGTGCCAGACCTGTGCGGAAGGAGCCAGATGTCCGACGACCAGCGAACTCGGCGTGCCGACAACGCGATCGCCGTCGTTCGCCGGGCGCCATTCTCCGACAACCCCCTGGTCGGCGCAAGGGGACAGCGGACCCAACAGCGGATCCTCGATGCCGCCTTGCGGATGTTCGGCGACGAGGGGTTCCACGGCTGCAGCGTCGACCGGATCGCCAAGGTCGCTCGATGTTCGCGTGTGTCCTTCTACCAATACTTCGCGAGCAAGGAAGAGGTGTTCCAGCACCTGGCCGGACAGGTGGCGCGCCAGCTGAGCGCGTCCACGGAGGCGCTCGACCCGCTCACCCCCGACCGTCGAGGCTGGGAGGCGCTTCGGGCGTGGGTCGGCCGGTATGCGGAGATCTATACGCGCTACGAGCCGGTTTTCCACGCGTACGAGTCTGATGCCGCGCTCGGCGCGCTGGCCGCACGTACGGGCGAGGCGACCATCGCGAGGTTTCATTCGCGGTTGGTGACGACCACGCCCCCTCCGCGACAGCTCGACGCGGTGATCCGGCTGTTGCTGGCATGCCTGAACCACACCTTCGGGGTCACGGGCATCCTGCGATCGGGTGCGCGATCGGTTGCGCCCGACGCGTACAAGGCCGATCGGGTGGAGGATGCCGTTGCCGACGTGCTGCATCGAACGTTGTTCGGTGGGCGCATCGACGTGAACATGCGCCTACCGAACGGTGCGCCTCCACCTGCGCTCGAGTTCAGCCCCGCGATGTTCGACGTGTTCCAAGAAGACGACGCGATCAGGCCGAGTGCTTCGCGGAATCGTGCGCTCGCTGCGCTCCTCGAATCAGGACGTGCAGTGTTCGTCGATCGCGGTTACCACGGCACGCGCGTCGACGATCTGGCCGCCGCCGCGGGCGTTTCCCACGGAGCCTTCTACCGATACTTCCGCAACAAGGATCAGCTCGCGCGCATCCTCACCGCGCGCGCGATGCAGTCCGTGTGGACCACGGCGATCGAGATTCCCGACCTCTTCGCCGACGGCTCGGAGGGCCCGGCGGCCCTGCGCCGCTGGCTTCGCCGCTACCACGTCGCCCACGCGAACGAGGCAGCGATGCTGCGCGTGTGGGTCGACGGTGCGCTGCAGGACCCAACGCTGAGATCTGAGTCTGCACCACCGCTGGATTGGGGCAGGCGGCGGATGGCGCGCTACCTGCAACCGCGTGGCTTTGGTGACGTCGACATGGACGCGGTGATCCTGGTCGCGTTGTTGGGCGTGGTCGGTGCGCAGGAGCGCCAGGCAGACAAGGTCGAAGCAGCCGCTCAGCTGATCGAGCGCGGACTTCTCGGCCGGTGAACCGTGTACTTGGTGAATTGGGATTGGAGCAGCCATGAGCGAAAGCGCCGTTGACGCGCCCGACCTCCACACCCCGGGCACTGACACACCGGACTTCGACACGATCGACTGGTTCCGAGCTCGACCGCTGTACCAGAACCCGTACCCGTACTACGAGTATCTCCGCTCCCACGGTCCGGTCTGGCGAGAGCCACATCACGGCGCGGTCATGGTCACGGGCTACGAGGAAGCGATCTCGGTGTACCACGACGCCACCACATTCTCGAACTGCAACACGATCGCCGGACCGTTCACCAAGTGGCCGGTGCCGCTCGAGGGCGACGACATCAGCGAGATCATCGCGGAGTACCGCGACCTGCTTCCGTTCAGTGATCAGCTGCCCTCGTTCGATCCGCCGAAGCACACCGCACACCGAGCGCTTCTCATGCGATTGATCACGCCGAAGCGCCTCAAGGAGAACGAAGAATTCATGTGGCGACTCGCCGATCAACAGATCGACGAGTTCCTCGCGCACGGCGAGTGCGAGTTCAACCACGAGTACGCCAGCCCGTTCACGCTGCTGGTCGTGGCCGACTTGCTTGGCGTTCCCGAAGCCGACCAACCGGCCTTCCTCGAAGAGCTGCAAGGCGAGCAGCGCCCCACGAACTCCAGTGGTCCGATGCTGCACAAGCCGTTGGAGTTCCTCTACGACCGGTTCACTGCATACATCGAAGATCGTCGGCGCGAGCCGCGTGATGACGTCATGACGAAGTTGGCCACCGCGCCGTTTCCCGATGGCACGTTGCCCGAGATTCACGATGTCATGCTGATCGCGTCCAACCTCTTCGCAGCAGGCCAGGAGACCACGGCGCGCTTGCTCGGCACGATGCTCCAAGTGATCGGCGAGCGCCCGGAGATCCAGCAGCAGCTGCGCGACAACCGCGACCTCATCCCAGCCTTCGCCGAGGAGTGCCTCCGACTCGAGAGTCCACTCCAGGGTCAGTTCCGGCTCTCACGCGTCGCCACGAAGGTGGGCGACATCGAGATCCCGGCGGGTACGCACGTGTTCGTGATGCCGGGTGCCGCCAACCGTGATCCCCGCCAGTTCGACGATCCGGCCGAGCTCCGCCTTGATCGTCCGAACGGGCGCCAGCACGTCGGGTTCGGGTTCGGCATCCACTTGTGTGCCGGCGCGCCACTCGCCCGGGCCGAGGCGTACGTCAGCGCCAACCGGCTCCTCGACCGCATGACCGACATTCGGATCTCGGAGGCGCACCATGGGCCGGCGGATGCGCGCCGCTACGAGTACACACCGATCTATCTGCTCCGCGGTCTCGAGAACCTGCATCTCGAGTTCACGCCGATTTCCTGACGAACGTGACCACACTGGACCAAGCGCATGTGTCGGCCCGCGGCGCGGCGCCCAAAGACCTGGCGGGCGACGACGAGCAGTTCCGCGCTGAGCTGCGGTCGTGGCTGGCGGAGCATCCACCGCCCGAGGTCCAGACCGCACAGACGATCGAGGAAGCCGGGGTGCTCCGCGAGTGGCAGCAAACGCTCCATGCCGGTGGTTGGGTCGGTCTCCACTGGCCGGTGGAGTACGGCGGGCGCGGCGCGCCGCCGGCCCAAGTCGCCATCTACAACCAGGAGCTCGCACGCGCGAAC
>CAMDCC010000243.1 GCA_945889545.1 Bifidobacterium breve
GCCGGGCGACGACGCCGCCGGTCGCAAGTACCTCGCGATCTACGAGGTCGACGTCGACGACTGGCAAGCGTTCGCCGACGCGCAGATGACAGCATTCGGCGAGGGTCGGATCACCGTCAACTCAGATCTCCTCCAGATCGACCCCATGGTCATGACCATGGTCTTCGAGGAGATCAGCCAACCCTCCTAGCCAACATCCGGAGCAAGTGACGCTTTGCCGCGTATTTGGTGGCAAAGCGTCACTTGCTCCGTTCTTTGGACGTCTCGTCACCGCACGCTGAGCATGACGGCGACCATCTTCACGGGAAAGTCGTTGCGGTTGCGCCACGCGTGACGGGTGGTGCGCTGCACCACGCAGTCTCCGGGGTGCAGCGTGACCTCGCCCGTGTCGAGCTCGAGACTGATCTCGCCTTCGAGGACCATCACGTAGTCGATCGTCTGCGTGGTGTGGAAGCCGTCGGCTTCGGTGCCTTCGATCACCCCGACTGCGTTCGCCATCGCCTCGCGCATCTGCGCGTCGGGCGGCACCTCGAACACGCGCCACGCAGTGCCACCCGCGGGCGGTTCGAGCACCATCATCCCGTCCTGGGGGTCGACCACCGCGTCGAGCCCCTTCGCGGGATCGGTCACCCACACCTCGGCCCACTGATCGCCGCCGAACGCGGGTCCATCGGACAAGAACGTCGATCGACCCTGCTCATCGATCCCAGTCACCACTCGTCGCACCATGCGCGAGATCGTGCCACTTTCAGGCGGTGACCGCCGGGAGGATCTCGGTGGCGAAGGTGTCGAGGTTGGCGAGGAGCTCGGCGCGGGTGTCGCCGGGGACGGTGATGCACGAGTAGGACACGCCGGCATCCCCGAGCTCTTGGATGCTGTCGATCACGGCAGCGGGCTGCACCGGTGCGTTGGTGAACATGTCGAGACCCATCGGCATGAAGGCGATCTCCAACGGCGCGGTGCGACCGACCGCCGCCGCGTGCTCGTGCGCCTCCGCGATACGAGAGCGCAGGTCGTCAACGTTTTCGATCCCTGGCGTCTTCAGTCGCTTGCTCGCCTTCGCCGGGCTCGGCATCGGCACCCACCCGTCGGCGAGCTCGACGGCGCGGCGCATCGCCCGACGGGAGTTGCCACCGACCCAGATCGGTGGCCCGCCGGGTTGCGCCGGCCTCGGCAGCATCGTGTTGCCCGCGGCGTGGAAGTGGTGACCGTCCATCGCCACGCTCTCCCCCGTCCACGCGACTCGCATAGCGGTGATCGCTTCGTCGGTGAGCTCGTTGCGTTCGTCGTAGGGCATGCCGAGCGCGGTGAACTCACCTTCCATGTAGCCAGCACCGATCCCAAGAATCACGCGACCGCCAGCCAGCGCGTCCAGGGTCGCCACGGTCTTCGCCAGCATGAACGGGTTGCGGTACGCGGGGATGCACAGGTTGGTCTGGAGTCGCACGGTCGTCGTTGCGACCGCCGCCATGGCTAGGCACACGAAGGGGTCGGGCGCGTGATGCCCACCCGTCGCGAGCCAACGATCCTCTGGGAACGGGTGCTCGGTGACGAACACCGCGTCGAAGCCCGCGGCCTCCGCGGCCCGAGACAGCTCGGTGATCGCGTCGGCACTCGCCAGCTCGTCGAAGTGCTCCACCCGATGGGTCGGGAGCTGCACGGACACCTTCATGGCTCGAGAATGGCGCCCTCGAGCGCGACCGCAAGATCGTCACCCGGCGCGTCGGCCAAGCTGTGCTCTCGTAACGGCGCGTCACGGAGCAGGAGCGCGAGCACGACACTCAACACCGCGATCGGGATGAACACGAGGAACACCGTGTGCAGCGCGTTCGAGAAGGCGACCGCCACATCGCGCTTCACGCCGGCAGGAAGGCCACGCAACGTCTCGGGCTTGCCGCGCAGGTCAGCCGCCGTCAGGCCGAAACGAGCCGGCACGAGACGATCGACCCATACGGCGAGCCGGTCGTTGAAGATGCTGCCGAGCAGCGCGAGTCCGACCGCGCCCCCGAACTGCCGGCCGAACATCGACATCGACGTCGCCACGCCGATGTCGCGCAGCTCCACGGAGTTCTGGATGGCGAGGATCAGCACCTGCATGACGAGGCCCATCCCGAACCCGAGGATCCCGCCCGTGAACAGCGCCTCCCACGCGCCGGAGCTCGCATCAAGGCGCAACAGGAGGATTGCACCACCGGCCGCGATGACCGTGCCAACGATTGGATAGATCCGGTATCGACCGGATCTGTGCATGAGCCGACCGACGATCATCGTGCCTAGGACGGAGCCGAACATGATGGGTATCAGGTAGAGGCCGGCATCACCCGGGTTCACACCGATGACGAACTGGAGGTACGCGGACACGAAGTACAGCGCCGCGAAGAACATGAGCCCGACGGTCACGTTCATGAGCAGCGTCACCCGCGCCACCGATGAGCGGAAGACCCTCGGCGGCAGGATCGGCTCCGGAGCTCGACGCTCGCGGACCACAAGCGCCGTGATGAACACGACGATGCCCACGCCGAGCAGCACGATCAGCGCGGAGCCCCACGGTTCGCGCGAGCCACCCCAGCTGGTGAAGAACACGATGCACGTGACTGCCGCGATAGCCAGCGCGGCACCCCACCAGTCGATGCGGTGCGGGCTACGACGCGCTGGCAGGCGGAGCTTGCGCGCGACGATCGAGAGCGCGACCGCGCCTAGTGGCAGGTTCACGAGGAACGCCCACCGCCACGATGCGTGCTCGGTGAACACACCGCCCACGAGCGGCCCCGCGATGCTCGAGAACGCGAACACGAAGCCCGAGTAGCCAATCCATCTGCCGAGCTCGCGCGCGGGGACGAGGTCGGCGAGCATCGCCATCGGGAGCGTGACCAGTCCGCCGGCGCCGAGTCCTTGGATCCCGCGAAGATGATGAGCTCGGTCATCGTCCCCGCCGCGCCACAGAGCACGGAGCCGAGCAAGAAGGTGACCATCGCTACCGCGAAGATGCGCTTACGCCCGTAGAGGTCGCCGAGCTTCCCGTAGATCGGCATCATCGCCAGCGCGCCGAGTAGGTACGCGGTGGTGATCCACGAGAAGTCGCGCAGACCGTGGAGCTCGTCGACGATGGTGGGCGTGGCCGTGGCCACCATGGTGGTGTCGAGCGCAGCCAGGGCGTTGCCGAGCATGAGGCCCACGAAGACGAAGACCACCTGCGGCGATGGCTTCTCGGGCATACGATGCCGATCGTAGAACCTGTTCTATTGAGCGGCAGGTCCAGTCAGGGGCCAAGAAAAGGGGGCTGGAGTGGGCACCTTCACGCGAGACGAGATCGAGCAGGCGTTCCAGACGTTCCAGGACCGCGCCAAGGCAGCCGGGAAGAGCCACGACTGGAACGAGTGGTCAGAGTGCTTCACGGAGGACGCCGACTACTACGAGCACCACTACGGCCGGATGAAAGGTCGTGCGGAGATCCTCAGCTGGATCCAGTCGACGATGAACGAGCCGTTGTTCGCCGAGATGACCGAGTTCCCGATCGACTGGTACATGATCGACGAGGAGCGCGGCTGGATCATGTGCCAAGTGGCCAACGTGATGGACGATCCCGGTGATGGCAGCGACCACCGTGAGTACAACTGGACGCTCCTCCACTACGCGGGCAATGGGCAGTTCTCCTATGAAGAGGACATGTACAACCCGGCCGAGTTCGGCGAGATGGTGAAGACCTGGCTGTCGGCCAAGAAGGCTGCCGCCAAGAAGTAGGGAACCCCAGAACTAGAACGTGTTGCACTTTTCGGGGATACGTCAGTACGATCCCCCGGTCCGTCTTGTGATCGTCCGGTACATGAGGAGCGCGCCATGGAGTT
Source organism: Bifidobacterium breve (assembly GCA_945889545.1). GTDB lineage: Bacteria > Actinomycetota > Acidimicrobiia > IMCC26256 > PALSA-555 > SHVJ01. The sequence continues at coordinate 3,846 of CAMDCC010000243.1, forward strand.
CGGGATCTTCAACAGCCTCTACACGCCGCGCCAGGCGTATGAGGGCGTCGACGACCAGTGGGCAGTCGAGACCCAGCGTCTCCACGATGAGATCGCGTGGACCGTGGCCGCCGACAAGGCCGGCTTCAAGTACTCCTGGGTGACCGAGCACCACTTCCTCACCGAGTACTCGCATCTCTCGGCGAACGAAGTGTTCATGGGGTATGCGCTCGCCAAGACCGAGCGCATGCACATCGGCAGCGGCATCATCAACATCACGCCCCCGGTGAACCACCCGGCGCGCATTGCCGAGCGCGTTGCGATGCTCGACAAGTTGGGCGACGGCCGATTCGAGTTCGGCATGGGTCGCGGCTCGTCGTCGACCGAGCAGCGCGGCTTCGGCATTGACGACCCCGAACTGACCAAGGAGATGTTCGACGCGGTCATCCCCGAGTTCAAGCGGATGTGGAGCGAGAACTCCTACAGCTACAAGGGCAAGTTCTTCAACATCCCGCCGCGCAACGTGCTCCCGAAGCCGTCTACCGATCCGCACCCACCGATGTGGGTGGCCGCCGGCAACCCCGGCACCTTCGAGAAGGCCGCACGCATGGGCGTCGGGGTCCTCTGCTTCACGATGGGCGCGCCCGAGGCGCTCGCACCGCTGATCGAGGTCTACAAGAAGAACATCGAGAAGGCTGAGCCGGTCGGCGACTACATCAACAACAACATCATGGTGACCAGCCAGATGTTGTGTCTCGAAGACGGGCAGAAGGCGCGCGACATCTCGACCAACATGACGTCGCGCTACCAGAACAGCCTGGTGTTCCACTACCTCGACACGTTCCCTGCACCTCCCGGCATCCCGGAGTGGCCGGCGCTGATCCCCGAGGCC
>CAMDCC010000244.1 GCA_945889545.1 Bifidobacterium breve
GGCGCGCCGGCGAGCTGGAGCGGCACTACTCGGATGTGTTCGAGAGCCTGGCCCAGATGATCTCCGAGGGAACCTTTCCGTTCTCGCGAGATGAGGTCGAGCTCGACGAGGCACCCCGGGTGGCTGATGGCGTGATCGTGCTCGATGAGACCTTGCACGTTCGCTTCGCCAGCCCGAACGCGATCAGTTCGCTGCACCGCATGGGGATCTATGCCAACGCGCACGGGCTCCAGCTCGCCGAGATCGGCTTCGACCAGCATGCGGCCGAGACCGCCCGGCGCACGCTCGCACCCGTGATCGAGGAGATCGACCGGGCCGAGACGTCGGTGCTCCTCCAGGCCATCCCGCTGATCGAAGCCGCACGGGTCACTGGCGTGCTGCTCCTGGTGCGGGACGTGACGGATCTCCGCCATCGCGACCGCATCCTCGTGTCGAAGGACGCAACGATCCGCGAGATCCACCACCGGGTGAAGAACAACCTGCAGACCATCGCGGCCCTGCTCCGACTCCAGGGCCGCCGGCTCACTTCGGCCGAGGCGCAGGAGGCCATCGGCGAATCGGAACGACGGATCCGGGCGATCGCCATCGTGCACGAGACGCTGTCGCGCGATGTAGGCGACGTCGTGTCGTTCGCCGACATCGTGCATCCGTTGGTGCGAGTTGTCGAAGAGACCGTGTCAACCCCGGAGCTGCGGTTGCGATTCGACGTCGAGGGCGATGTGGGCGACCTCCCCGGCGAGATCGCGACCCCGCTCGCCGTGGTGCTGAACGAGCTCATGCAGAACGCGGTGGATCATGCATTCCCGCGCGCGACGGAAGGTCTGACCGAGGGTCACGTGCGAGTGAACCTCGCGCGCGAGGGCGATGAGCTGGTCGTCGACGTGGTGGACGACGGGGTCGGGCTCCCACCGGGGTTCACGCTCGACGAGTCGAAAGGGCTTGGCCTCTCGATCGTGCACACCCTCGTCACGAGCGAGCTCGGTGGCTCGATCGAGCTCCGCGACGATCAGGGCACACGAGTGCACCTGCGGATCCCGCTCCGTCAAGCGGAGCGGGTAGAGCTGTGACCAGACGGAGCTAGGTCAGCCGACGGCGCGCTGCGAGGAGAGCCAGCCCTTGCGGAGCTTTCGTCGCTCCTCTTCGGTGGTGCCCCCCCAGATGCCGGCCTCTTGGTTCGTGGCGAGTGCGAACTCGAGGCACTCTTCGCCCACGAGGCAGGCGGTACAGATGCGTTGGGCCGTCTCGATCTGCTCGAGCGCTGTGCCGGTGGTGCCGATCGGGAAGAAGACATCGGGATCGGAGTCGAGGCACGCAGACCGCTGGCGCCAATCATCGACGTCCCAGTCGTGCGTGCGGATCCAAGTCAGTGCCACAGCCCCTCCTGCTCGAGCGACGCCCTGGCGGGGCGCTCGCTGCTTCGTGTCCTCGGGTCCGCCCTCGAGGCCCCGGCAGCATATTTCTCATGTGACTGGGCGCACAAGGGGTCTGACCTGCACTTTTGTCCGCCAACCTGACACGCATGTCGTACTCAGGGGCCGTTTGGGCCCTCTACCCTCTCTGGCCATGCCGTCACCCCTTGTGCTCGCTCACCGCGGGGCGCGCCAGGAGGCGCCGGAGAACACCCTCGAAGCGTTCTCGCTCGCACTGACGCAGGGCGCCGACGGCGTGGAGCTCGACGTCCACCGCACGGCCGACGGGGGACTGGTCGTCCACCACGATGCCGACGCCGCCAAGGTGGGGATCCTGGCCACGCGGTCGCTCAGGGACATCCAGGCCGCCCGGCCCGAAATCCCCACCCTCGACGAGGTGCTCGACGCCTGCGCCGGCTCGCTCGTGAATGTGGAGATCAAGAACTCGCCGGGGGATGCGGACTACGAAGTCGAGGATATGGCGGCCGAGTTGGTCGTCGGCTGCTTCGAGCGGCGTGGTTTCGCCGACAACGTGCTTGTCTCGTCGTTCAACCTGGCGACGATCAATCGAGTGCGGACGCTGAGCCCGACGGTGCCGACCGGTTTCCTCACGATGTTCGCCAACGATGCACTCGACGCGCTCGATGTGTGCACAGCCAACGGGCACCACGCGCTGCACCCGAACGTGTTCATGCTTGGGGGCGATATGGCCGAGCGAGTGTGTGGCCGAGCGCACGAACTCGGGCTCCAGGTGAACGTGTGGACCGTGAACGACCTCGACGAGATCCAACGTTTGGCTGCAGCCGGCGTCGACGCGATCATCACTGACACTCCGCCAGCAGCATGTGTCGCGCTCGCTCGGTCCTGACGACGATTCGTTTCTCGGGTGCCAAGGGGTACACTTGGTAGGTTGCCGATTCCACCAAATGTCACTTTCCGCCAAACGTGAGGATGGGGATGAGAGCTGAAACCTTCCGAGTCTCTTCCTCGGGCCAGATGAGCCTGCCGGCGACCGTCCGCCACCGCTGGAAGCTCGACCGTGGAGGCCGGGTCGACGTCATCGATTTGGGTTTCGGCGTCCTCACCGTGCCGACCGGTGAGGCTGGACGGCTGCTCGATGAGATCCTTCCGGCCGACGCGCACTATGCCGTGGTCGCCGACGACGACGATCCGGACCTCGCTTCCGCGTGACGGTTGTCCTCGATGACCATCTGCTCCGGGACTGGATGGCCCGTCGAGACGACGCACTCGTCGATGCAATCGGCGGTGAGGAGGTGGCCACAACGAACCTCTGGTACGCGCGGCTGTGCAAGAGCGCAGCACGGGCGACCGGCGGAGCCCTTCTCGAGGGTTGGAACGAAGACGACCGCCGATCGCTCATCGCTGGACTCGTCGCTCTACCTGACGAAGTCCTCGTCGTAACGATGCGTCAGCTTGCGTGGCGGATGGGTGAGCTCATCGCCGATCACAACGGGCTGTCCACGCTCGGGGCCGAAGCCATCGCCGCGGCGATCGAGCTGAACGCTCGTCTCCTCGTGTCCAGCCGCGACGACGGCCCTGGGATACGCCAGTCCTGTGCGACGCTCGGCGTGCCGTACACCACGCTTCCCCGCTGACATCCCGGCAACGTTCAGGGCATCACCAGGGTCAGTGCGTCGGGGACGTAGGTGATCTCGAGGCGCTCGACTTCGCCGAGGTAGTCGCCGTCGACCTGCCACGGGAACGGGCCGTGCAATGCGGTGAGCGTGAGGCGGTCAATGTCGCCACGTTGCACGATGTCGCGCTGGCGTTGGATGTATCGGCCGCGCGCCATCGATGACACCACGGCCGGGATCAGCACGCCGGGCTTGAGACGTCGGAACATCGTGAGCGCCAGCTTGTGCTCGAGCCCGGCCGCCCGGCTGACCCGCAATGGCCGCGGACCGAAGAAGGCGTATGGAGTGGCGTTGGAGACGATGGTGAAGAAGCCGTCGCCGACCGCCTCCCCGTCGTTGACCTCCACCGAGTACTGCGCGTGCTCCCGGTCGTAGCCCCGGAAGAACGTGGTGAAAGCCGCGACCGCGAACATGGGATGGGCGAGATGCCGCTTCAACCGATGGTGGCGTTCGACCTGCTCGATCACCTCGGCGTCGAACCCCGCACCCAGATGAAAGAGGAAGTGGCGGCCGTTCCCATTGCCGAGCCCGACCCGGCGAAAAGCCCGGGCCTCGATGCTGGCCAACAGCTCTTCGATGGCCGGGTCGATGCGGTTGCTCATCCCGATGCTGCGGGCGAACACGTTCGTCGAGCCGGCGGGCAAAGGCGCCAACGCCGTCTCGGTTCCGGCGAGCCCGTCGGCCGCTTCGTTGAGCGTGCCGTCGCCGCCGGCGACCACCACCACCTCCACCCCATCGCGCGCCGCAGCACGAGCAAGGCGGGTTGCGTGACCGCGTGACGTGGTCTCGGCTACTTCGAGGCGATGGTGGTGGCCGAGCTCGCGCTGGATCTTCACCCGACGCCGCGGCGTCATCGACGACGCGGCGGGATTGACGATCAACAGCAGACGCATGGAACCCAAGAGGATAATTGGCTGATCTTGGGCCATACGATGCCGAGCGTGACGGCCGAAGGCGGCGCGCTGGCCGCGCTCACCGAAGAGATCACGAGATGTCGCGCGTGTCCGCGTCTCGTTGCGTGGCGTGAAGAAGTGGCTCGCGAGAAGCGTGCGTCCTTCGCCGATGAGGAGTACTGGGGTCGGCCGGTACCCGGCTTCGGGGATCCGAACGCTCGAGTGCTGTTCCTCGGACTCGCGCCGGCGGCCCATGGGGGGAACCGCACCGGGCGGGTGTTCACGGGCGATCGATCGGGGGACTGGCTCTTCGGTGCGATGCATCGCGTAGGTCTCGCGAACCAACCGCAGTCGATCAACGCGGCCGATGGCCTGGAGCTCACCGGCGCGTATGTATCCGCTGCCGTTCGGTGTGCGCCTCCTGCGAACAAGCCAACCACCGACGAGCGCGACCGCTGTTTGCCGTACATGGTGCGGGAGCTCGCGCTCCTCGACCAGGTTCGCGTGATCGTGGCGCTCGGAGCCTTCGCATACGAAGCGGCGTGGCGTGTGCTCGCCGCGTCAGAGATCGAGCTGCCGCGTCCACGTCCGAAGTTCGGCCATGGGTTGGAGGTGCCGACAGAACGGGCAACGCTCCTGGGCTGCTTTCACCCGAGCCAGCAGAACACCTTCACCGGCAAGCTCACCGAGCCGATGTTCGATGCCGTGATGACCCGAGCTCGCGAGCTCGCGAGCTAGAC
>CAMDCC010000245.1 GCA_945889545.1 Bifidobacterium breve
TGTGGGTGGGACCTTGCCGTCGCTCCCGACATCCAGGAGAACACCGCCCCAACGGCCGATGAACTTGCTGCCTTGCGGGGCTGGGATCCACAAGGGTGGTTCTTGCGCGATCGCTAGGGCGCGTGGTTTGGTCCTAGTCTGCGCTCGCAACACCAAGGGGGAGGGCAATCGAATGAGTCGCGTCGCTCTGAAGGGCGTCACGAGGCGCTTCGGCGACACCACCGCTGTCGACAACCTCACGCTCGAGATCAACGATCACGAGTTCCTCGTGCTGCTGGGGCCGTCGGGCTGTGGCAAGAGCACTGCGCTGCGCATGATCGCCGGGCTCGAAGATCCGACGGAAGGCACCATCGAGGTCGGTGATCGCGTCGTCAACGACGTGGAGCCGAAGGATCGCGACATCGCGATGGTGTTCCAGAGCTACGCGCTGTATCCGCACATGACCGTGGCCAAGAACATCGAGTTCCCCTTGAAGTCGCGGGACGTGCCGAAGGACGAGCGTGCGGCCGCGGTGCAAGAGGCCGCCAAGATGCTCGACCTCGATCAGCTTCTCGAGCGCAAGCCTGCCGAGCTCTCGGGCGGCCAGCGCCAGCGAGTGGCGCTCGCTCGCGCCATCGTGCGTCGCCCACAGGTGTTCCTGATGGACGAGCCACTCTCCAACCTCGATGCAAAGCTGCGGGTGCAGACCCGTGCCGAGCTCATCGAGCTCCAGCGCCGCCTCAACGCCACGGTCATCTACGTGACACACGACCAGGTCGAGGCGATGACCATGGGTCACCGCATCGCCATCCTCGATCATGGCGTGCTCCAGCAATGTGCGCCGCCCGGCGAGGTGTACGACAAGCCGGCGAACCTGTTCGTGGCCCGCTTCATCGGGAATCCGCCGATGAACACGATCGAGGGCGAGCTCTCGTCGGTCGACGGCCGTGTCGTGATGCGCGCCGGTGCGCTGACGATCGGACTCCCGGAAGCCCTCATGGGCACCACGAAGCACGCCAACAACGCGCGGGTGGTGCTGGGCGTGCGCCCCGAGCACCTTCGCATGGGGGCCGACGGCCTGATCCCGGCGACCGTGCGGGTCGTCGAGGCGCTCGGGCACGAACGGCACATCATCTTCCGCCTCGATGACGGGCAGATGATCATCGTTCGCCAGCCGAGTTCCGAAGCCGCACCCAAGGAAGGCGAGACGCTCCACCTGACCGCCGACCCCGACCACCTCCACCTCTTCGACGCCGAGACCGGACGTCGGCTCGACGCATGACGCCGGATGGAGACCTGACGAAGGTCGCTGATCCCGCCGACACTCCGTTCGGCATTGTCGTCGACAAACCCCAAGAGTTCCCGCGCTCCCGTCGCAAACTGAAGGAGGCTGGCCTCGCCTACTTCTTGCTGCTGCCGGCGCTTCTCATCTTTGCGGTCTTCATTTTCTATCCGTTCCTCAAGAACTTCCAGCTGGCAACACAGCAAGTCCCGCCATTCCCAGGGCTCCCGACCAAGAATGTGGGGCTCGATCAATTCGGCGATGTGCTTGGTTCCAAGGACTTCCTCAACAGTCTCTGGACGACGGTGCTCTTCGCTCTCATCACGGTGCCGATCGGCCTCATCTTGGGACTCGCGCTCGCGATGGTGGCGCACCAGAAGCTCAAGGGCATCGCGATCTTCCGCACGATCTTCTCGTCGACCGTCGCCACGTCGATCGCCGTCGCGGCGGTGATCTTCGGGACACTGATGAACCCACAGGTCGGGCTGCTGCCTTGGTTGGGCATCAATCCCCAACCGCCGTTCCTCGAGAACCCGGGACTCGCGCTCCCCGCGGTCGCAGTCGCCACGATCTGGCAGAGCCTCGGGCTGAGCTTCATCTTGATGTCGTCGGGACTGCAGTCGGTGCCCGACGACTTGCTCGAAGCGGCCGAGGTGGACGGAGCGGGAGCGTGGTCGAAGTTCCGCAACGTGACGTTGCCACTGCTGTCGCCGACCGTGTTCTTCGCGATCGTCGTGGGGACGATCTTCGCGTTCCAGACCTTCGGTCAGATCGACCTGCTCACGCAGGGCGGACCGATCAAGAAGACCAACGTGCTCACGTATTACATCTACTCAACGCTCCGCGAGTCGCGGGATCCTGGCAAAGCTGCGGTGCTCGCCATCGCGCTCTTCGTCATCACGATGCTGTTGACCCTCTTCCAGCTGCGGTTCCTCGAGCGCCGCGTGCACTACGCCCGATGAGCACGAGGAAGACGCGACGCCAGGTCTGGGGGCTGGTGGGGCGCTACACGTTGCTCGCGGTCTTGTCGATCGTGGTGCTGTTCCCGATCTACATCACCGTCGTGAACGCGCTCCTGACTGGTGATCAGCTCGGTTCACGAACGCCGACGCTCTTCCCCCTTCATCCCGTCTGGGAGAACTTCTCGAAGGCTTGGTCCGACGGGCACTTCGGGCACTACATGGTCAACAGCTTCGTCGTGACATTGCTCATTGTGACCGGCCAGCTCATCACTGCCGTTTTCGCTGGATACGCGTTCGCGTTTCTGGAGTTCCCGTTCAAGCGCACGCTGTTCGTCGTGTTCCTGGCCACGCTGATGGTGCCCTTCGAGGTCACGATCATTCAGAACCTGACCACCGTGACCGATCTCGGGATCTACAACTCGTACGCCGGTCTCGCCATCCCGTTCATGGCTACCGGGTTCGGTGCGTTCCTCATGCGACAAGCCTTCCTCGGCGTGCCCCGCGATCTCCAGGATGCAGCGTCGCTCGACGGCTACGGGCATTGGCGCTTCATGACGCGGGTCGCGGTACCGCTCGTACGACCCTCCGTCGCCGCACTCGGGGTGTTCGCGTTCCTCTCGGCGTGGAACCAGTACCTCTGGCCGCTCCTGGTCACGAAGGATGACCAGTTCCGCACGGTGCAAGTCGGCCTCAAGCAGCTCGCCGGCTCGACGATCGGCGACATCCCCCTTCGGTTCGCCGGTGCAGCGATCGCAGTCGTCCCGCTCGCCATTCTCTTGATCGTGTTCCAGAAGCAGCTCGTACGGGGCCTGACCGCGGGCGCGGTCAAGGGGTAGGGCATGATGTTGTCATTCGTCTCGTCGAAACAGGAGTGAACATGCGGTTTGGGAAGCGGTTCGTGGCCATCGCGGTCGCGGGGCTCGTTGTTGCGGCCACCGGGATGGTCGCGGTACCGGCCGGAGCGACGGCACATCGGGCGAAGCTGCCGAAGTGCCCGCTCAGTGCGCTCGACAAGGCCAAGGGCACGGTCGAGATCACCATGTGGCACTCCATGCCGCAAGCCAACGAGGAGACCCTCCAGAAGCTTGCCGACGAGTTCAACTCGTCGCAGGACAAGGTCCACGTCAACCTGGTCAACACGATCAGCTACGACGAGACGATCACCAAGTACGTCGCCGGGCTCTCCACGGGAGACCTGCCCGACGTGGCGCAGATCGGTGACGGCGACACCCAGACGATGATCGACACGCAGTCGATACTCCCCGCGCAGTCATGCGTGAAGGCCGACAAGTTCGACCTGTCCGGTCACTTGAAGCGGGTCGTCGACTACTACACCGTGAACAAGGTGCTGTACTCGATGCCGTTCAACGTGTCGGGCCAGGTCCTGTACTACGACCAGAACGGGTTCACGGCAGCGGGCCTCGACCCGAACAAGCCGCCAACGACGCTCGACGAGGTGATGGAGGCCTCGCAGGCCATCGTCGACAAGGGTGTCGCGCCAGCTGGTTACGGGCTGAAGATCGAACCGGGGTTGCTCGAGCAGTGGATATCCAAGGCGGGCAAGCCGTACGTCGACAACAACAACGGCCGTTCCGGCCGTGCGAACAAGACGCTGTTCAACAACAAGACCGGGCTCGAGATCTTCACCTGGATGAAGGCGATGGTCGACAAGGGCCTGGCCACCACGAACAGCGACGAAGGCGCCACCGTGTACGACAACCTGCTCGGCATCGGCAACGGCACGCATGTCATGACCACGGATACGTCGGCGTCCCTCGGCACGATCGACCAGTTCTTGTCGTCCGGGCAATACCCCAACATCAAGCTCGGCGTGGCTCCGATGCCCGGTCCGAATGCCAAGAACGGTGGCGTGAACGTCGACGGTGCCAGCCTCTGGATCGTGAACAAGTCCACGCCCGAGAAGCAGGCTGCCGCGTGGGAGTGGGCGAAGTTCCTCAACTCCGAGGAGGCGCAGGCCACATGGGCGGCCGGCACTGGCTACCTGCCGATCGTCGAGGCTGCTGCACAGTCCCCGGAGGTTCAGGCGCTCTGGGCGAGGCTCCCCGGCTACAAGGTGGCGTACGACCAGCTCGTGAATGGGCCAAGCAACATCGCCACGGCGGGCCCGGTCATCGGCGACTACACGGGAGTGCAGAACGCGGTGCGAGAGGCATGGCAGCGCATGCTCTCCGGCGGCTCAGCGAAGGCTGCATTGAAGGAAGCTTCGCAGAACGCCGACGCCGCCATGCAGCAATACAACTCCCGGGTCGGCGGGTAGCACTCGTTTCGGGGCAATTCGGCATCCCTCTGGGGGCGCTGGATTGCCCCAGAACGGTCAACGCGTGACTTAGCGCTTGAGAATTACGACGGCCGCGTTCGCGCCGCGGCCGACGGTGTGTGCGAGACCGACGCGGGCGTCCGGCACTTGCCGGGTGCCCG
>CAMDCC010000246.1 GCA_945889545.1 Bifidobacterium breve
CTCGCCGACATGGACCGCGACGGCATCGACGCGGCTGTGCTCTATCCGTCGCTCGCGATGTTCTTCGGGCCGGTCGACGAGATCCCGGCCCTGCACGACGCCGAGTTCGTAGCTGCGTGCCAGCGCGCCTACAACGAGTGGGTTGCCGAGTACTGCTCGGCGGACCCCAAGCGCCTGTTCGGGGTTGCTGCGGTCCCACTCCAGGCACCGGAGCTCGCCGTCGCGGAGGCGGAACGCGCGGTCAATGAGCTCAACTTGAAGGCTGTGTTCATCCGCCCGTCGGCATATCTGTTCGCCGACGACGGCACCGAGCTCCCGCTGAACCACTCCGCGTACGACCCGTTCTGGGCCGCGTGTCAGGACCTCGACGTGCCCGTCGCGTTGCATCCCGGCGTGCACGTGGACACGCCCGGGGCGTGTCGCAAGTTCGGTCTTGTGGCGGTGACGGAGAACATCATGCTGTCGAACTCGGCGCGCGATGAGCTCCACGGTGGCTCCGCGCTCGGCCAGGGCGTCGGCAACACGGTCGACATGATCGTGAGCATCGGGCGCTTACTGATGGGTGGTGTGTGCGAGCGCTTCCCGCGACTGCGCTTCCTGTTCCTCGAGTCGGGCGGTGGATGGATCCCCACGCAGCTCCAACGCATGGATGAGCAAGTGAAGGCGTTCCCCCTGGAGAAGCGCTGGCTCAGCATGCTCCCCAGCGAGTACTTCTCGCGTCAGTGCTACGCGGGGTTCGAACCCGAGGAGTGGAACATCGCCGCGTGTGCCGACTTCCTCGGGGCCGATCGCATCCTGTGGGCGTCGGACTACCCGCATCCGGAGTTCCATCCCGAGGTGGTGAAGGAGCTACGCGAGCGGATCGGCGTCCTCGGCGACCAAGACCAGCGCAAGATTCTCGGCGGGAATGCCATCGAGGCCTACCGCCTTCCGCTGTGATGGACCGACCACTCTGATGGATCGGCCGCTTTGATGGATCGGCCGCTTTGATGGATCGACCGCTTTGATGGATCGACCGCTCTAATGGATTTGGGGCTCGACGGCCGCGTTGCGCTGGTCACCGGCGGGAGTCAAGGGATCGGTCGTGCGATCGCCCTCACGTTGGCCCGTGAAGGTGCAGATGTCGCGATCTGTGCGCGTCGCCAGGATCCACTCGATGTCACCGCCGCGGAGATCGACGCGCTCGGGCGTGGCGCGCTCGCGGTGCAGGCTGATGTGGCGACGGCCGAGGGCGCCCAGGCGGTCGTTGACGCAACCCGTGAGCGATTCGGGCGCATCGACATCCTCATCAACACCGCCGGAAAGGGCTCACCGAAGTCGCTTCTGGAGCTCACCGACGACGACTGGTACGCGAGCATCGACCTCAACCTCATGAGTGCGGTACGGGTTTCGCGAGCCTGCGTACCCGGAATGCGTGAGCGTGAATGGGGTCGGATCGTCAACATCTCGTCGCGAGTGGGCCGCGAACCCGACGAGTTCTTCGGCCCGTATGCCGCGTCGAAGGCTGCGCTCATCAACTTCTCGAAGACGCTGGCCAACGCCTTCTCGCGCGACGGCGTGCTCACGAACTGCGTTGTGCCCGGTCTGATCCGTGGCGAAGGAGTGCAAGAAGCCGCCGAGCGCAGCGCGGAGGTCACCGGCAAGACGGTTGAAGAGGTCTACGAAGCCACGTTGCGTAAACGCCCGATCCCCGTTGGACGACTCGGCGAGCCGGAAGACGTGGCGGGACTGGTGGCGCTGCTCGTGTCGGAGCACGGATCGTGGATCACCGGGAGCTGCTTCACCGTCGACGGCGGCATCGTGCGCGGCGATCGCTAACCCGGCTCTAGGACCGCGCGCCGTGGACTTCGCCTTCACCGACGACGAAGAGACTTTCCGCACCGAGCTGCGGGCCTTCCTCGACTCGGAGGTGCCCGACTGGTGGCGGGGGATGTTCGTAGACGACGAACGCGCAATGCCGTTCACTCGTGAGCTGTGCAGCAAGCTCGCCGGTCGCGGTTGGCTGACGATGGCGTGGCCACCTGAGCACGGCGGCTCAGGCGCGAGCGTGTGGAAGCAAGCCATCGTTCGTGAGGAGATGTGGGCGCGTGAGGAGCCACGCGGGCCGCAGTACATGAACCTCAACTACATCGGGCCGTTGATCATGCGCTTCGGGTCACCGGACCAGCAGGCGCGCTTCCTCCCGTCGATGGCACGCGGTGAGGTCATCTGGTGTCAGGGGTTCTCCGAGCCCGATGCCGGCTCCGACCTCGCGTCGCTCATCACGCGGGCCGAGGACCGCGGTGACCACTTCGTGGTGAACGGCCAGAAGATCTGGACGAGCTACGCCGACGCGCCCGCTGACTGGTGCTTGCTGCTCGTGCGCACCGACCCAGCCGCGCCCAAGCATCGCGGCATCTCGATCCTGCTCGTAGACATGACGACGCCGGGCATCACCGTTCGCCCGATCGACACGATGGCGGGTCCGCACGAATTCAACGAGGTCTTCCTCGACGACGTGATCGTGCCCCGCGACTGCCTGCTCGGCGAGCAGGACCACGGGTGGGATCTCGTCGTCGCCGGTCTCACCTTCGAGCGTGTCGGCATCGCCCGCTACGCGCGCGCTGGGCGAGTCATCGAGCTCTTGGTCGAGTACGTGAACGACGCGGGTCTCGGCGACGATCCGATCGTGCGCGACAGGTTGGCTGACCTCTACGCGCGGTACGAAGCCGCAAAGGTGCTGAACTACCGGGCCATCTCGATGCAGGCCGCGGGAGAGGTGCCGACAATCGAGGCATCAGTCGCTCGCATCCACAACACGCAGCTCGAGCAGGCCGTCGGCCATGTGGGACTTGAGCTGCTCGGTCCGGCGGGACAGCTGCGCGCCGGTGACCGTTGGGCACCCCTCCGGGGCGAGATCCACCGCTACTGGACGCGGAACATCCCGTCGACGCTGGCCGGCGGCTCGCTCGAGATCCAGAAGAACATCGTCGCCCAGCGGGGCCTCGGCCTCCCACGCGAACCATGAACCTCGAACCATGAACCTCGAACTGAGCGACGAGCAGCGGCTGCTCGCCGAGACGGCGCGCGCGTTCGTCGATCGTCATGGCGACGATGACGCGTGGCCGACGATGTGCGACGCAGGTTGGCCCGCGTTGTTGATCCCCGAGGAGCACGGCGGCGCTGGCGCCGGTCTTCTCGACCTCGCACTTGTCTGCGAGGCGTTGGGTCGCGGCCCGATCGGATCCCCACTCATCGCAACCGGGGTACTGGCGGCGCTCTCGATCGCTCTGGCTGGCACGCATGAACAACAGGACCGCTGGCTCCCAGCACTCGCAACCGGCACGACCATCGGGACATTGGCAGTCCTCGAACCGGGGATGCGCGACGAGTGGGACGAGCCGCGCATGTCGGGTGCCGACCGCCTGTCAGGCACGAAGATCCTCGTGCCCTGGGCGACGCGAGCCGATGTGATCGTCGTCGTTACGGTCGACGGACTCAGGCTCGTCGAGATGGCCTCCGCCAACGTGCAGATCGACGAGCACGCTGGCCTCGATGGCGACCCACTGGCCGCAGTGACGTTCGACTCGACTGTCGCCGAATCACTCGGAACGGGCGATGGTGCCGTCACCGTTGCCGTCGTCTTGGACTACGCCGCCGTGGCGAGCATGGCATATGCCATTGGTGCCGCCGAGCGCGCGCTCGAGCTGACGGTTCAACACGCGAAGGATCGTGAGCAATTCGGGCGAGCGATCGGCTCCTTCCAGGCTGTTGCGCACCGCTGCGCTGAGATGCGCGCCGAGATCGACGCCTGCCGGTATCTCGCGTACCGCGCCGCCTGGGCGCTCGAGCACGCGACGGCACCGTCGGAGGCCGTCACCACGGCCAAGTCCTATGCAAATGAAGCACTGCGGCGAGTCTTTCTGCACGCCCACCAGGTGCACGGCGCGATGGGGTTTACGACCGAGCACCCGCTCCACCGCTTCACGCAGTGTGCCAAGGCATTCGAGCTGTCGTACGGCGGTACTGCGCGCCATCGGGATCGGCTCGCAACCGCGATGGGTCTAGGCCGCCGCGCGTGACGATCGAGACGTTCGCGGATGTGCTCGCCGCGTGGGCCGATCGTCAACCCGACAAGATCGCCGTTGTCGACGCGCATCGCCGGCTCACCTATGCGGAGCTCGATGCCCAGGTCGGCGCCGTGGTGGTGGGGCTCCAACGTCGAGGACTCGGGCCGGGCGACGTGGTCTCGTCGCAGCTCCCAAACTGCATCGAATCGATGGTGTTGTGTTTTGCCGCGTCTCGGATCGGCGCGATGCACAACCCGATCGTGACGATCTACCGGGAACGAGAAGTCGAGTTCATTCGCCGGCAAGCCGAGAGCGCGCTGTTCGTCGAAGACTCTTCGGACGACGTAGTGCAGGGCGAGCCCGGTGCCCAACCAGAACCGCAAGAGGTTGACCCCGACGCGCCGCGTTTCCTGCTCTACACGTCGGGATCCACCGCCGATCCAAAGGGCGCGCTGCACTCCGATCGCACCTTGCTCGCCGAGTGCCACGCGCAAGCCGAGTACCACGGCATGACCTCCGACGAGGTGTTCGTGATGCCGTC
>CAMDCC010000247.1 GCA_945889545.1 Bifidobacterium breve
GTCGGTCCCTCGGCGAACAGGATCCCCGTCGCCACGATCTCCGGGTCGCTCGGCACGGCGTGGACCCTAGATCCTGGTCGCGCTCGCTGGTCGGCCGTGAGTCATCCGTCTTGCGAAGGGCTACCGCTCGCCTGCTCCGGGTCGCGCCTGCCTCCTGCGTAGGATCCGATCGATGACCACTTGGTGGCGCACATGACGCGCCTGCTGCTCGTGCGGCATGGTCAGTCCACTTGGAATGCCGAAGGGCGTTGGCAGGGGCACTCCGATCCGCCGCTCTCGCCGCTCGGCGAGCGCCAGGCGCGTGCCGCGGCACCCGCCGTCGCCAAGCTTGGGCTGACCGCGGTGTTCAGCTCGGATCTGCTGCGTGCGCGTCAGACCGCGGAGCTCCTTGCGCCTCCTGGATTCACACCGGTAGTGGTGCCGCCGCTACGCGAGCGCAACGTGGGCGAGTGGGAGGGACTCACTCGTATCGAGATCGACGCGCAATTCCCAGGGATGCGCGACGCCCACGAAAGTCCGCCGAGCTTCGAGAGCGACGAGTCGCTGATGGCGCGGGTGCTGCCCGCGCTGGAAGGGATCATCGGCGATCTTGCCGACGATGCCGTCGCGCTCGTAGCAACACACGGTGGGGTCATCCGAACCGTGGAACGCCACCTGGGCACACCGCCACCACCCGTACCCAACCTCGGTGGGCGATGGCTGATCGCCGTGCGCAACACCCTGGAGCTCGGCGACCGCGAAGGGCTCGTCGACCCCGAAGATGCCGCGCTCACGATGCCCGAAGCCGAGTAAGAGGCCCGGCGCGACCGGCAAGAGCAGCGGCGCTGCCCGAAGCGGACTGAGTCGGCCCGGGGACCCCGGGCCGAAGCTGAGCGAAAAGGTCAGCGGGACGAGTCGTAGAATGATCGGTCCCCCAGAGGCAGGAACACGTCCTTGTCCCACCCCGCGCTGGCGTCGGAACAGCAGTACGTCGACGCCGCGTATGCCCGTCTCGATGCCATGCGCGACGCCGCCCGGCGCGTCGCCGAAGGCTTTTCCGGGATGGGCGCTGGCGGCACCCACCAGGCCCGACTGGAGCGCGACGCCGCCTACGACGTGACCCGGCGCCGGCTGGCCGCCCTCGACATCGGCCAGGCCCCGTTGTGCTTCGGGCGAGTGGATCTCCGCCCCGATGCGGCCAAGGAGCCCCCGGCGCGCGCAGGGAACGGCACGAACGGCGAGGCCGCGCCCATCTCCTTGACGAGCGTCGACCCGAACGGCGCGCCGATCTACTACGTGGGACGGCTTTCCGTCACCGACGACGACCAGGTGCCGCTCGTCGTCGACTGGCGGGCACCCGTCGCCGAACCCTTCTACCGGGCGACGGCGGTCGAGCCGATGGGTGTGGCCCGTCGTCGACACTTCCTCACCAAGGCCGGCCATGGCCGCGAGATCGTAGGCCTCGACGACGAGGTGTTCGACCGCGACGTGGTCGAAGCGTCCGGGATGACGGTGATCGGCGAAGGCGCGCTGCTCGTTGCGCTCGAGCGGTCGCGTACCGGGCGCATGCACGACATCGTCGCCACCATCCAGGCCGAGCAGGACGAAGCCATCCGCGCCGCCCTCCAGGGCTTGCTCGTGGTCGCGGGTGGCGCGGGCACAGGCAAGACCGCAGTCGCACTCCACCGCGCCGCGTACCTCCTCTACACGTACCGCCGGCAGCTCGCCACGCAAGGCGTGCTGCTCGTGGGTCCGAGCACGATCTTCCTCCGCTACATCGACCAGGTGCTCCCGTCGCTGGGCGAGGACGACGTGCAGCTCGCAACCCCGGCCGGGCTCAAGCCCACGTACCGCGTGCGCGGCATCGACGACGGCTTCGTCGCCGCGATGAAGGGCGAAGCCCGCATGGCCACGGTCGTGGCTCAGGCGTTGCGCGACCGGGAGCACCCGCTGGCGCGCGAGATGATGGTCACGGTCGATGGCAGCCGTCTCCGACTCCGTCGAGGTGCGTCGGCGCGCATCGTCGAGCGCACGAGGCGGGCCCGAGGCACGCACAACGAGAAGCGGCCGCGTGTCGTGCGGGCTGTCGTCGACTCGCTGGTCGAGCAGTACCGCCGCGCGCTCGGCGTCACTGCCCCCACCGACGACCCCGAATGGGAGCGCGAGCTGTACTCGCGGCTGCGTCGACTCCCTGAGGTGAAGGCCGCGCTCGATCGCATGTGGCCGGTGCTCACCGGTGGGGAGCTCATCCACGACCTCTACTCCTTCCCCGCGCTCATTCATTCTGCGGCCGATGGCGTGCTCACGCGCGACGAGCAGGTTGGGCTCCACCGCCCGCGCGCCGACAACCTTCGCGAAGTGCCGTGGACCGAGGGCGATCTAGCGATGATCGACGAAGCCGACGCGTTGCTCGGGTCGCCCGAGTCGGCTCGACCCCGCCGACGCGGTCGGCGTCGCAATGGCGACGAGGCCGGCGACCGCGTGGTGGCCGAGCTCGGCGTGGGAGGTTTTCTCACCGGCGCCGAGGTGGCTCGGCGGTACGCGGGTGACGCCGCCCGAGAGCAGACCGACGACGAGCCGCGCACGTTCGGCCATGTTCTCGTCGACGAGGCGCAGGATCTGTCGCCCATGCAGTGGCGGATGCTCGCTCGCCGGTGCCCGACCGGATCGATGACGCTGGTCGGCGACTTCGGCCAGTCGAGTCGGGCCGGTGCCGCCAACAGCTGGGACGAGGTGCTCGCGCTGCTCCCACGACGGGTGCCGCCGCGCGTCGTCACGCTCACGGTCAACTACCGCACGCCGTCGGAGATCATGGATATCGCTCATCATGTGCTCGCGGTGGGTGCGCCCGATGTTCCTCCTACGCAAGCGGTGCGCAGCACCGGCGAATGGCCCCGTTTCGATCACGTCGATGCCGGGAGCCTGGTCGAGCGCGCGGCCGCGGCCGCTCGAGAAGTTGTGGGCGACGGGACCGTCGCGGTCGTGGCAGCAGCGCACCAACATGGCGCGCTCGTGGAGGCGTTGGCCGATGTGGGTGCAGTCGCCGACTCGGTCGAGGCCCTCGACGCCGCGATCGCCGTCCTCACGCCGATCGAAGCCAAGGGCCTCGAGTTCGACCACGTCGTCGTCGTGGAGCCGAGCGCGCTCACCGACACCGATGGGGCCGGGATGCGTCTCCTCTACGTGACGCTCACGAGGGCCACCCGGCGTCTCGTGGTGGTGCATGCCGAGCCACTGCCGGCACCGCTCGCGGCCGCCGCAGCCACTCTCGACGACGCATTCGACGACGCCCCGGTCCCCACCACCCCGGTCCCCACCACGTAGATCGGAACCACCATGACGATGAGCACCGACGTCGACCGCACCGCAGCCGATGTGGCCTGGAATCTCGAAGGGCTCGTCGACGGTCGGGGCGAGTCCGGTGTCGACTCCCTCCTCGACGCCGCTGCGGCGCGCACCGACGAGATCGGGGAGCGCTTCCGGAACCGGGTGGCCGAGCTCGGCGCCGCGGAGCTTGCCGAGCTGATGCAGGGCGTCGCCGATGTAGCCGAGAAGATCGGACTGGCTGGTTCGTACGCTGGCCTGCGCTTCGCGGTCGACACCACCGATCCCGCGATCGGTGCACTGATGGCCCGCACCGAGGAGCGCGCGACCGCGATCGGGAACGAGTTGATCTTCGTCGAGCTTGAGTGGGCCGCGCTCTCCGACGAGCACGTCGAGCCGCTGCTCACCGACCCGGTACTCGACTTCTGTCGGTATCACCTCGCATCGTCACGTCGTTACCGACCGCACCTGTTGAGCGAGCCCGAGGAACGCATCCTCAACGACAAGGCCGTCACCGGGCGCAGCGCCTGGGGCCGCCTCTTCAGCGAGCTCACTTCGGCCATTACGGTCGAAGTGCAGGGCGAGAGCGTGGGCCTCGAAGAGGGGTTGTCGCGCTTGATGTCGCACGACCGCGACGTCCGTCGTGCCGCAGCCGAAGGAGTGAGCTCGGGCCTCGAGCCCGGGTTGCGGACCCGGGCATTCATCTTCAACACGCTCCTCGCCGACAAGTCCACCGACGACCGCGTCCGGCACTACGACCATTGGCTCGCCAGTCGCAATCTCGACAACGAAGCGAGCGATGCTTCGGTGCAGGCGCTCATCGAGGCGGTGGTCAACCGCTACGACATCCCGCAGCGCTGGTACGCGCTCAAGGCGAAGCTCCTCGGACTCGACAAGCTCGCCGACTACGACCGCAGCGCGTCGATCGGCGACTCCGAGGAGTCGTTCGGCTGGTCGCACGCCCGTGACCTCGTGCTCGACGCGTACGGATCGTTCTCGCCCGAGATCGCGGGCATCGTGCAGAAGTTCTTCGACGACGACTGGATCGATGCCCCGGTCCGGCCGGGGAAGCGGCCCGGCGCGTTCTGTGCATACACCGTGCCGTCGCATCACCCGTACCTGTTGCTCAACTGGACGGCCCGCCGGCGCGACGTACTCACGCTGGCTCACGAGCTCGGGCACGGTGTGCACGCATACCTCGCCCGGGGCCAGAGCGTGTTCCACCAGTCCACGCCGCTCACGCTGGCCGAGACCGCCTCG
>CAMDCC010000248.1 GCA_945889545.1 Bifidobacterium breve
GACGCGCTCTTCGATGAATGGCTCGCGACCGTTGGCGAAGGCGTGGCGGGATACGTCACACCGAAGGTCGCGGTCGCTGCCGTCGTCGGCAACGACAAGTCCGAGATCCTCCTCACCCAGCGCGCCGACTCCGGTGTGTGGCTCTATCCGGTGGGGTGGGCCGACGTCGGGTACTCACCGTCCGAAGTGGCGATCAAAGAGGTGCTGGAGGAGACGGGCATCGAGGTGGAGCCCGTGTCGCTCATCGCCGTGTTCGACGGCCTGCGCCTGGGCTTCGCCCGTCTCCCGCTCTATTCACTCGTGTTCCACTGCCGCGTGTTGGGCGGCGAGCTCAAGGGCCATCCACTCGAGACACGGGAGGTCGGCTTCTTCGCCCGCGATGCCCTCCCATGGCCGCTTGCCGGCGGTGCGCGCTGGTTGGACACCGCGTTCGCCGCGATCGAAGGCGAGCAACGCCCCGTCGACTTCGATCTGCCCCGAACGCCACCCTGGCGCGGCGACCACGAGGCCTGACAAAACACTTCTTTCGGGGCAATCGCGCGCCCCTACGGGGCAGCCAGATTGCCCCGAAACGGGTTCTCGGGCGTGAGCTCGGTGAGGGTGAAGAGCGGTCGGAGCTCGACGCCGATGTCGCGCAGGGCCTCTCGGCCACCGGCTTCTCGATCGATGACGCACAGGGCCGTCTCCACGATGGCGCCGCGCTCGCGCAGATCGCCGCACGAGATCACGACCTGCCCGCCGGACGTGACGACGTCTTCGACGATCGTCAGACGCTGACCGTCGATGTCGCCGCCTTCCGCCAGTCGGCAGGTGCCGTACTCCTTGGCCTCCTTGCGCACGAACACGGCGGGAAGACCGGTGCGTTGCGACAGCATTGTGGCGATCGGGATGCCGCCGAGCTCGAGTCCGGCAAGCGCGTCGGTGCCGTCGGGCACCAGCGGAGCGAGCGAGTCGGTGATCTCTCGCAGCAACTCCGGATCGGCTTCAAAAAGGTACTTGTCGAAGTACTCGTGACTCACCGCTCCTGACCGAAGCGTGAACTCACCGGTGAGGTGCGCGCGGTCGTAGATCGCTCGAGCCAGCTCTTCTCTCTCCATCAGGTTCCTCGATCCATCAGTCCGCCTTTAGGTCTTCGAGGAGCAGCTGGACGAGCGAGACGGATCCCGGTGCCTGCTCCCAGACTTCACCGATGCGCTCGTGGTCTACGAGACCGGCCGCGTCGGGCGCGATGCCGAGCGCATCACGCGCGGTGCCGGCGAGGCGGGGCGGCTCGACTTCGTCGCCATACGCGGGAAAGCACTCCAAGCCGTCCCAGATCGACGCGAGCCCACGGCGCTCGGTGCCAATCGGAAGATCATCGGCCGTGTTGTCGCTCGTCAGCGCATCTACGACCGCATCCCACACGTCGTAGTGCGTGCACCCGGCCGCAGGCAGATAGCCAGCGACGGGATGGAGCCGCCACTCGAACGTGATGGCGCCGGACTCCTCGTCGGTCAGCCAGGTCTGGGTTCCGTTCACGTAGCTGTCGACGGGCGATCCGAGGCGCTCGTCAAGCGCGAGCACCAGCGCCGGCGAAATGTTCCAGACGGCCGTAGGAGTGAGGTGCAGCATTACGGCGAAGCCTCCTGCGCGAGCCGAACGACCCAGGGGGTAGGAGTGAGGGTCATGCGACGGGGCCGTAGCGCACGATCGCCTCGAACGAATCGAGCACGGTGCGGTCGTCGTCGAGGAGGCCTCGGGCACGCGACGGCACCAGTCGGCGCGCGAACCGGCGGGCGACCAACGCTTTGCGGGCGTCGCCATTGCGCTCGAGGTGCCAGGTGGCTTCGTCGAGCAGGAGCGCGCCTTCGGTGAGATCGGCGAGAAGGTGGGTGACGCGTTTGGCGTTGAGGAGCTGCATGTCGTCGTCGGCCGCTTCATAGTGAACGAGTGCTTCCTTGGTGTCGGTGAGCGACGCGGCAATCGCGTCGATCACCGGTGCCAGCACGGGTGCCGGCGCGGCACCATCGAGGGCGCGGGTGACCCGGGCCAGGAGCGCAGTGTGAGCATCGTCACTGCCGATGGCACGGCGAACATCGAGGCAACAGATGTTCTCGGTGCCTTCCCAGATCGTGTGGCACTGCGCGTCGCGTAGCTGACGCGCCATCGGCCAGTCCTCCATGTAGCCGTTGCCACCGAACACCTCGAGCGCCTGACTCGCGGCGTTGACCGCTTCGCGTGTCGCGCGCACTTTGGCGATCGGTACGAGGATGCGTCGGAGCAGCCGACCTTCCTCGGCGTCGGCCGTCGTGCGCGCGGCCGACGCGCACTCGAACGTGAGCGCCATACCGGCCTCGAGCTCCACGAGCAGATCGACGAGCGTCTCGCGCACCATCGGGTACGAGTCGATGCGCTGGCCCCACTGCTGGCGCCGGGCCGCGTAGATTGCAGCTTCGAGGAACGACCGCCGGTGGATTCCGAGACCCATCAGCGCCACGCCGAAGCGGCTGCCGTTCACCATCTCCATCATGCGGTTCAAACCGCCTACAACATGCGCTCCCTCGCTGCGGGCCGGGGTACCCGGCCCGCGGGCGCTCGCTCGCTGATCGTTGTCACCAGCGAGCCACGCACGGGCGCCGACGAGCTCGACTTCGGCCGTCGGCACCGCCCGGGTTCCCAGCTTGGGTTTGAGGCGCTTGATGTGAAAGCCGTTCGCAGTGCCATCGGGCATCACTCGCGGAACGATGAACGTGGCGAGTCCACGCGTGCCCTCCGGTGCTCCCTCGGGTCGGGCGAGCACGATGAAGACCTCGGCGTCGACGTTCGAGCAGAAGTGCTTCTCGCCGTAGAGGCGCCACTCGTCGCCATCGGGAACCGCTCGGGTGGTGTTCGCGCCGACGTCGCTCCCGCCCTGGCGCTCGGTGAGAAACATCCCACCTTCCCAGGCCTCGTCGGGGTCGAGGCTGGTGAGTCGGCGCATGAAGTCGTCACGCACATCGTCGGGTGCGTAGCGCTCCACGATGTCGGCCGCACCCGATGTCATGCCAAGCCCGCAGTAGATGGCGGTCTCGGCCTGGCACACGAGGTAGCAGAGCGCGGCGGTGACCACCGCCGGCACCGGGCGCCCCGCGTGGTGCGAGAGGCCGGTGAACCCGGCGCGCACGAGGTCGGCTTTGCTCTCGAGCCACCCGGGGTGGTGCTCGATCTCGTCGACTTCCACGCCCCACTCGTCGTAGCGCCGCAGCACGGGTCCGTGCTTGTCGGAGACCTCGGCCCGACGAGCGAGCGGTCCGCCGCACAACACGCCGTACGTGGAGACGTGCTCTTCGGCGAAGGCGCGGTCGCCGTCGTCGGCGAGCAGTCGGTCGAGCAGCGAGCGCAAGTTCGGATCGGTGGCGTACCAGTCGAGTCCGATCGCCCCGTCGTGCTCTGCGTAGTCGGGAAGCATCGAATGATCAGGCTACGTGAATGAAGGTCGACGAGCGCACCCGGTAGCGTGCGCGCCGATGAGCTTCCGACGGACGCGTCGCGCCGTGGCTGGCGCGCTCGTGACGATGGCGTTGCTCGGCGCGTGCAGCGGTGCTGGACCCCGCTTGAGCCGTGCCGGTTTTGCCGCCAAGGCCAACCAGGAGTGCACGACGCTCGAAAAGGCGAGCGACTCGTTTCGACTCGCTCAGGACCCAGCGTTCGAAGGTGCCGAGGTACGAGGGTTCCTGCACCAGGTCTCGGATCGGTTCCGGGAGCTCGTGCGCAACATCGATGAGCTGGTGCCTCCCGAAGAGCTCGAGGCGACCGTCGACCGACTGGTCGAAGACCTCACGGCCTACGCCGACGGCCTCGACACGTTGGCCGCCCGCACCAAGGCCGGGCAGGGCTTCGCCGCGGTCATCCAGTCGAACTCACCATTGGTCCGCCGCATGAACACGATCGCGTCGAGGGTGACCACGGCGGTGGGCGACCTCGGACTGGTGGACTGCATCCTGCCTGCCTAGTTGGCCTGCCTAGTTGGCCTGCCGAGTTGGCTGGGCGAGTTGGCTGGGCGAGTCACCGCTCGAGCGTGTGTGTGTCGGAGTACGCACATCGTTCCAGCGGGAGGTTGTTCGTGCATATCACCTGGTTCTCGCGCACCGTCGCGAGCTTCGTTATCTCGATCCCCATCTCGATCGGAGTCTCGATCGCTGCGCTCGGCATGACCGGCGGCATCAGCGCCGGCGCGGTCGATGCTGTGGTCGATGCTGCGGTGGAGCACTCGATCTGCTTCGACGGGTCGCTCGCGCGTACCCGTACCGAGGTCGACTCCGACATCGTGGTTCCCCAGTTCGACGGCAGTCTCGGCACGCTGCTCGACGTGAGCGTGACCGGACCCGACGTACACCTCGAAACGAATTCGACCTTTGAGAGCATCGCAGCGTCGGCAATTACGTTCGCCGCGAAGATGGACTATCAGCTCACGATGACGAGTCCGGCCGGGCTCGCGTCGCCCGCGCCGGTCATCGGCACCATCCAGCGGGTCCCGTCGCAGACGCTCGCCGCGTTCGACGGCACGCTTGACTTTCTC
>CAMDCC010000249.1 GCA_945889545.1 Bifidobacterium breve
CGGCGGCCACCCCGGGTACGGCGTGTTCGCCACCGCCGACAACCGCTTCATCGCACTTGCACCGCTCGGCGAGCAGCACCTCTTCGACGGAATCTGTACTGCACTTGGGCTCGATGACCTCGTCGGTCTGCCGTTCCTCGAGCGTCTCGCCCTCACCGAGGACATCAACGAGCGCGTGGCGAAGGCGATGGCCATGATCGACGCTGACGATGCCTTCACCCGTCTCCGCAACGCAGGCGCACCGGTCTCGCTCGTGCTCACGCCTGAGGAAATGGTGCAGCACCCACAGATCCAGGCTCGCGGGATCGTCGCCGACGCGAGTGGCACTCCGGTGATCGCACTGCCGGCCACGCTCGCAGTGAACCCGGCCCTGCGCGATGGACCACTGCCGCAGATCGGCGAGCACGTCGACGGCTTCGCCGGCTGAGATCGGTCAGCCGCCCCATCCGGGGACCAGCCCGCGTTCGCGACAGAAGTCCTGTGCCTCCACGTTCGTACCGTTCATCGTGTCGGCTTCGGGTTCCGTCGCGAGCCACGCGACGACAGCACCGACCACGTCGGGCGGCGCACCTTGCGATGCGTCGAAGCCGAACGCTCCCATGTCCATCGCCATGCGCTCGGTGGCTACGAAGCCCGGTTGCACGTTGTACGCGCAGATGCCCTGCTCCGCGAGCTCAACCGCGAGGACGCCGGCGATGCGGTGAAATCCACCCTTCGATACGCCGTAACCCATGCCCCAGCCGCCATCACCAGCAGGCGCCGGTGGGTCGCCGTAACCAGCGGCCGACGTGATGTTGACGATCGTGCCCTCGCCGCGATCGATCATCTGTGGGAGCACGAGCTGGGCGAGCACCATCGGCGCGACCACGTTGGCCTCGAGCTGCTTGTCGAGCAGCTCGATCGGAGTGTCGAGGAAGCGGTCCATGTGTCCGGGACCGATATAGCGCCCGTTGTTCACGAGCACATCGATCGCGCCCCACTGTTCGAGCACGGTCGTCACCGCCGTTGCGAGCGATGCGCGATCGAGCAGATCGAGGAACACCGGGAGCGCCCGTCGCCCTCTCTCCACAACGAGCGCGGCCGTGGTGGCCAAGCTGCCCGGAAGCGGGCGCATGTCGGAGCGCTGCACGGTGGACGAGTGCTCGCGCGCTTCACCTTCGACAAGCGTGCGCGCCCCGAGCGCAACGTCGAAACCAGCGTCAGCGAGATGGAGCGCGCACGACTTCCCGATCCCCCGACTTGCACCCGTGACGAAAGCGACCGGCATGGCGTCGAGACGCTAGCCCGCTACTGGATCAGCGTCGTCTCCTCAACGTTGATCATCCGGGCGTACAGCACTTGCTCGTTGACCTCGAGGTTGTTGATGAGCGCCAACGCACGCGCGATCCCGTGACCCACGAGCTCGGCTTGGATCTCGCCGAACTCGACTTCGAGCAGCACGTTGTCGGCGCGTTCGTCGTTGGACACACTGTCGGGGTCCTGCCATGTGCCCGCAGCGCTGAGCTCGGTCGACGCCTGCATGAAGTCGAGCGCGCCGACCTTGAACCGCGGCAGCGCCATCGTAAGCAGCTCCTGCTGCACGCGCTCGAGGCGCGTGCCATTGGACTCGTCACCGAACAGCAGGGCAAACAGAACATCCTTGGCGCGCATGAGTAGCTCGTCACCCGCGGGTGAGCGATGCTCAGACGTGATCAGCGCGGTGCCCTTGACCGGCGCGGTCGCCACCAGGTGTCCGCTTGCGATTAGAGCGCGCGCCAATAGGTGAGGTCACGGGTTCCAGCGGTCGGCCCATTTGATGAGTTTGATGGTGAGGATGAGCTCGACGACCAGGTCGATTTGGGCGAGACGCTGGTGGGTGGAGCGGTCGGTGTTGCGGCGGAGCTGTCCGTAGTTGGAGAACCACGAGTTGGTTCGCTCGACCGGCCAGCGCAGCCCCAGGGGCACCGCTCGCTTGGTTGTCGCGGTCCCGCGTGGCCGGCGCCGGGCGCACACGAGATCGTCGAGGCCGAGATCGACGCAGAGCTGGCGGATGACGCCGTTGTCGTAGCCGCGGTCGAGGTGCATCGTCTCGATGTCGTCGAGCAAACCGCGGGAGGCGACCGCGGCGATCGTGGGTGCGAACAGGACACAGTCGTTGCGGTTCGCGCCGGCGATCGCCCAACCGATCGGGATGCCGTTGCGGTCGGTGGCGATGGACCACTTCCAACCCGACTTGCCCCGGTCGGTGGGATTCGGGCCGGTGCCCTCCCCACCGAACGGGGCCTTGTGCTGGGAACCGTCGACGGCGACCTCGGACAGATCGAGGCCCACGATCCGGTCGTAGCCCGCGAGTGCTTCGTCGCGCACACGCGTGAACACTCCCGCGGCGGTCCACTCGTCGCGACGGCGACGCAGCGTGGTCTCACCGGCCCCGCTGATCCGTCCGGCCACGTCCCACGAGCAGCCCGTGACCAGGCGCCGCAGGATCCCTTCGAAGCACACCCGGTCACAGATCCGACGCCGATGACAGCCCAGCGGGTGTGGCTTGGGTCGATGCACAGGAATCAACGGCTCTATCGCCGTCCACACGGCATCGATCACACGAGGATGCAACGCGAGCATGATGAAGACCTCCACATGGTCGTCGGGGTTGGGTCGCACCCGGAATCAAAACCGGGCCAACCCGACGACCGGTGGATGGTCAACCCACCGCCCTATTGGCGCGCACTCTTAACGGGCATCCGGAGCACCGTCGTACGTGAAGATGGTGCCTGGATCGGTCCCGGAACCCGCGAAGGTCTTCCCGGGTCGGGAGTCGAACACGCGCACCGGCGAGATGAGCGTCGTGTCACCCACAGCCGCGCCAGCTGGCGCCGCCATGACGGCGTTCAGAACAGCCGCGCCACCAGCGACACCGATCACGCCCGCGGCGCTGCGGGTGAGGAACTGGCGCCGACTCCGTTCGCTGTTCTGGAGCTCTTCGACATCGAATCGAGCGTCACGAATGTCATCGGACTTGCGCCAAAACTGCACTTGGGCTCCCCTGGAATTGATAGTGAGGCGCGTATTCCTGTCGCCAGCATGTGCCGAGTCAAGGATGCTCTGGCTCGAGCCCCGCTTCCAGGCGGCTCACTTGACGGCCACCGGGTGCACGAGGCCGCTCACCGCGTGAGTGAACGGCTCTGGCGTCGCAGACAGAAACACGGTGTACCGCCCGTCGTCCGCACAATCCGCGGCGAGGGCCTCGAGGTTCCAGTTCTGCCCCTGGGTCATGCCCATGTCGACCAGGTGCAGGATGTGGATCGGGAGCACGGCGTCCTCGCGCTCCGAGGGGTACACCTCGAACTGGTAGTTGTCAGTGGCGAGCGCGGCGACGTCGTGGTCGCGCAACCACTGGACGCTTTGGAGCGAGGGACCCGGGCACCCGGAGCCGCAGTAGGCAACCTTGTCACCGGCGAGGAACTCCGTAATCTTGCCGGTGCGCAGCAGCACGATGTCGCCCGGCTGCACCTTCACCTTTGCGAATTCGCAGGCGGCATCGAGGTCGTCGCCGGTGATCGCGTACGCCTCCGTCAACGCGTCCTGACTCTTCGACCGCGCGATGTCGAGCAGCACGCCACGCCCGACGAGGGTGGTGACCTTCTCGATCCCCAGCTTCGTCGTACCCGCGGCCGTGACTGCATCGGCCGGCACGCCGTTGTACATCTTCCCGCCGCTGCTCACATGGGAGAGCGCGTCCCAGTGGGTCGCCGCCTGGAGCGAAGTCGTGACCTTGTCGTCGCTCGCCACGAACCCATCGAGGTCGTCGGGTGGGTAGGGCGAGTTGATGGCGACCATCTCCAGCACGGGGTTCTCTCGCCCCGGCGTGTACCCGATCTGGGGACCGTTCGCGTCGAGCGGCAGCGCGAGCGAGAACCGCTTCCCCGCACGCACCTCTGTTGCCGCGGCTTTGACCACGTCGTCGGTGATGAGGTTCAGCGTGCCGATCTCATCGTCGGCACCCCACCGGCCCCAGTTGCGGACCTTCTCGCGCAGCTCCATCACTTCAGGTGGAAACGGCATGAAATCTCTCCTCAGACTCTGGAAACGGTGAGGACACCACGGGCGAGCTTGCCCTCGTGGAGGTCGTGGGTGGCGTGCTCCCAGTCGTCGAGCGGGTACTCGGCGCTCACCAGCTCGTCGAGCTTGATGATCCCTTGCTTGTAGGCCTGCACGATCAACGGGATGTCCCAGTGCGGCCGGTGCGATCCGGCACGCGACCCGGTGAGCGTGCGCTCCACATGCGTGAGCAACGTGACCTGCGCGGGCACCGTGGCGTCGAATGCTGGGACACCGACTGCAACGGCAGTGCCGCCCCAGTCGAGCATCTGGAGGCACTGGTTCAGCACCGCGGGGTTCCCAACGCAGTCGAACGCGTAGTCGAGGCCACCCTCGCCGAAGGAGCCGACGATGTTGGCGATCTGCGTGGGGAAGTCTTCGCGGATCCTGGCCACCACGTCGACGTCGGGTCCGGCGAGGATGAAGTCGGTTGCGCCGAAGTCGCGCGCG
>CAMDCC010000250.1 GCA_945889545.1 Bifidobacterium breve
TCGAGAAGTCTGGCTGTTCCTGGCCTGCGATCGCGGTGGAGGCCATGACCACCGCCCCCGACAGGCCGATCCCGAGCGCGACCGCTACGGCTGTGATTCGACGCCTGAACATCCTTTGCCCCCTCAGTTGTGTAATACCCATCTTTTACTACGTTTAGTGCGGGACGCAACCGGCACGTCCTGGACCCCGTGAAGGCGCTGGGCCAAGGCGCCCGGGCGGAGACTCCGACGATGGCCGGCTCGGAAGGGGCGCCCACCGCCTCAACGAAGGGGTTGGACATCGGACCGCTCCCTTGAGGTAGGCGGTCATTCCTCTCGCAGGCCGTAGTGCGCGACGTAGCTGGCGA
Source organism: Bifidobacterium breve (assembly GCA_945889545.1). Classification (GTDB taxonomy): domain Bacteria; phylum Actinomycetota; class Acidimicrobiia; order IMCC26256; family PALSA-555; genus SHVJ01. The sequence goes on from CAMDCC010000250.1 coordinate 348, forward strand.
ACGTTGCGCGCACATGTTCCTCGTCCAGGCCGACGTCGTCGAAGGTGTAGACGTGCGCGCCGTGCACGCCCTTGGGTTTGGCCTCCAGGTAGGTGGTGATAACTGCGTCGTGGCCGACCGGCCATTCGAGTTGAAGCTGGTCGTAGATCAGTCGAAGCGCGGCCACGGGATCCGACATGAGGTCGGTGAAGTGGCTGTCGACGATGCGATGGCTCGGGACGCTTCCATCCGAGCGTTGCGTGATCACGCGCTCCAGGATCATCTTGTAGGCGGCTTCCATACCGCGACCCCTCGTCGCGATATCGACGCGATCGCTTCGGATGAATCGCAGTACCGCCAAGATGCTGACAAGCGACGGCATGAACTTGCGCGGGTCGCGGTGGGTGTGGATGACCTGCGCGTCGGGATACTCGTCGAACAATGCCGGCAGCATCGAGAGGTGGTACGCAGACTTCAGCAACCATCGTCGTGGCGGCTCACCCTGCTGAAGCGTCTGGAGCATCCGTCGATGCACGCGATATCCGCGACCGATCGTCTCGAGATGCTCGAGCTGCCACCGCATGAAGTTCGCTGAGTCGTGCAGCATCGACCAATAGGGAGCTGCGAAGTCGTATGCGGTCACGTGGATGCATTCGGACGGCAGGTTGCTCGCGAGCTCATGCATCGTCATGAACTCGGGGTGGATGTCGGCCCAGAGCTCTGACTCGCACTCGCCGAGCTCCTGGCGCCGTTCCACTGGCAAGTCGCGTAGTGGGTGCAGCAGCTCCCATGCCAGTGGTGCTCGCAGCTGCGGGTCAAGTGCGAGGAGCTCGTAGAGGATCGTCGTGCCAGTGCGGGGCGGGCCGACGACGAACAGGGGTGCATCGACCGGCTCGGTGCGCACGGCCGAGTCTTTGTTCCAGAGCTGTTGGAGCTGCAGCCAGGTCGCGGTGGTCCGGAGTATCTCGCCACGGGTCATCACGCGGCCAAGGACGTGGAGGTCGGCGTCGTGGTCGAGTGCGGCAACCGTTTGGCGGTACGACTCTTCCCAGCCGGGCCAGTCGCCTTCGCCCAGATCGTCAAGCTCGGTCATCGCACGGGCGACACTGAGCATCTCGTCGGCGTCGAGGTTGACGATCCGGCTCGGATCGCCCACGACGTCGCCGAAGAGGTTCATCCGTCGAACCAATTGGGGGTGCTCGAGCTGATGGCCCATTCGCAGATCGCTACTCCGAAAACACTCTGCCTATAGTGCCGCTGAGGTACTAGCGCCAATATAGGTGCATAACCGGGGGGTAGGCGTGGAGCACGACGCGGTCATCATCGAAGTGGGGCTCAACGAGGCGGTCATGCGCGCCCAGGCACCGCATGTCGCGTACACGCCTGCGGAGTGTGCTGCCGACGCGATGTCCTGTGCCGGCGCGGGCGCCGCGCTCGTCCATTGGCATGCGCGTGATTCGGAGACCGGCATGCAGCGCCTGTCGGATACCGCGCTGTACGCCGAGGCGCTCGATGCGATGAGCTCAGCTGATGTCCTCGCGTATCCCACCTATCCGGTCGATGTCGACACGCTCGATGAGCGATTGGGGCATTGCTTCGAGCTCGTCGCCAGTCACGGTCTGGAGCTCGTCCCGGTCGACCTCGGGTCAGTGAGCACGGTGGTCTGGGATCCGGCGACGCGGTCGTTCCCGTTTCCTGGCATCGAACCGGGCGTGGTCGCGAACCCGCTGGCGTTCACCCTCGCGGCGCTCGAGCGGACCCGTGACCTCGGCGTGTCCCCAACGTTCGGTGTCTTTGATCTCGGTGGCACGCGGACCCTCGCACTACTCATCGAGGCCGGGCTCGTGCGTGAGCCCGTGATGCTGAAGGTCTTCCTCTCGGAGTTGTGGGCAGTAGGTCCGTTCCCCACCACGGCGGCGCTCGACTTCCACCTCTCGCAAATCCCCGACGGGCTCGACATGGAGTGGCTCGTGGTGCCGTACTCGATCGGCGATCCAGCACTCATCGAGACGCTCTGTCGCCATGCCATCGAGCGCGGTGGCGGAGTGCGCGTCGGCATCGGCGACAACCCGGCGGCCGACCCCGAAGCGACGAACGCGGCATGGGTGGAGAAGGCGGCGACTTGGGCGCAAGCCGCCGGTCGACCGATCGCGACAGCTGCCGACGTGCGTCGTCGCCTCGCGCTTCGATGACTGGAGGCGCCGATCTGGTGGCGCCCGCGTGGCAGCTGCGTCCAACGCTCCCAGAGCTGCGGTCCCAGTACCTCGCGGCGGGCCTGTGGAACGACGACACGCTCGCCGGCTTTGTGGGCAAGGCAAGCGCGGCGGCACCCGACCTCGGATTCCGCATCTGGTCGAAGGACCGACCCGTGAAGACCACGGTACGGGCCATCTGGGAACGCGCGCTGCGGTTCGCCCGCGGCCTCGAGAGACACGGCGTGCGACCCGGCGACGTCGTCGCACTCCAGCTCCCGAACTGCGCCGAGGCGGCGGTCACGTTCTGGGGCGCGAGCGCGGCTGGCGCGGTCGTGGTCCCGGTCGTCCACTTCTACGGTCCGAAGGAGCTGGAGTACATCCTGCGCGAGAGTCGGGCGCGGCTGTTGATCACCGCGGATCGCTACGGTCACCTCGACTACCTGGCCGGACTCGCCGACCTCCGCCCGCGTCTCCCCGATCTCGAGACCGTGATCGTGTGGTCGAGCGACCCGGGCTCACCTGGCGCGCCGGGGTCTGGTGCGGACCAGGTCGCCTTCGGCGACCTGGCGAGCGCCGATCCCCTCAACGAGCCGGTACCGCTCGATCCCGACACGCCGTCGGTGGTCGCGTACACGTCGGGCACGACCGCCGATCCCAAAGGGGTCATCCACACCCACCGCAGCCTGATGGGCGAGGTTCGCCAACTCGCGGCGATGCAACGCCCCGACGACCTCCCAGGGCTGATCGGTGCGCCTATCGCGCACGCGATCGGCATGCTCGGGGGCTTGCTCGTGCCACTGCACCGCGGTCGGGACGTGCACCTCACCGACGCGTGGGATCCCACCGCCGTCCTCGCCGCGATGCTCGAAGCGGGGATCAGCGCGGGGAGCGGTGCCACGGTGTTCCTCACCAGCCTGCTCGACCATCCCGACTTCACGCCCGAGCACGCCGCGCTCATGCGCGGGATCGGGCTCGGGGGTGCACCCGTCCCAACTGCGGTCGTGGAGCGCGCCGAGGCCTTGGGCATCTCGGTCACTCGCTCCTATGGCTCGACCGAGCATCCGTCGACGACCGGCAGCGATCCGTCGGCGCCCATGGAGCGCCGCAAGCGCACCGACGGTCGCGCGCTTGCCGGCGTCGAGGTCCGTATCGTCGACGACGACGGCCGTGACGTCGCCCACGGTGAGGCCGGCGAGATTCTGAGCCGTGGCCCTGATCTGTGCGCCGGCTACGCCAACGCCGCTCTCACCGCGGACACCTTCGATCGCGACGGCTGGTACGCGAGCGGCGACATCGGGATCCTCGACGCCGACGGCTTTCTGACGATCACCGACCGCAAGAAGGACATCATCATCCGCGGCGGCGTGAACGTGAGTGCCGCCGAAGTGGAGGAGCTCTTGGTGCGCATCGAAGGCATCGCCGAAGTCGCAGTGGTAGCTGCCCCCGACGCCCGCCTCGGCGAGCACGGCGCGGCATTCCTGCGGCTTCGGCCGGGTGCCAGCGCACCCGACCTGGTCGCGGTCCGCGAGCATCTCGAACGCGCTGGGCTCGCGCGACCGAAGTGGCCCGAAGAGGTCCATGTGATCGACGAGTTCCCGCGGACTCCCTCGGGGAAGATCAAGAAGTTCGTATTGCGCGAGGAGCTGCGGGCCAGGCCCGAGGTGTCACCGTGAGTATCCGTTTGAGCCGCGCGGAAGCCTGGGAGGTGCTCGCCGAATCACACACGGGGATCTTCACCTCGCTGCGGGCCGACGGGATGCCGATCGCGCTGCCCGTCTGGTTCGTTGCGCTCGACGAGCGGATCTACCTCGATGCCGTGACGCGGACCAAGAAGGTCGCGCGCATCCGGCGCGACCCGCGCGTGTCGTTCCTCGTGGAATCCGGCGAGCGTTGGGTCGACCTGCGCGGCGTCCACCTCACTGGGCGCGCCGCGGTACTCGCCGATCCGGACGTCGAAGCGCGGGCCTACGAGCTGATGGGGGCCAAGTACGCCGGATTCTCCG
>CAMDCC010000251.1 GCA_945889545.1 Bifidobacterium breve
TCGCCCCGAGTCAGAGCCTCCCTGCGTCCAACGAGCTGGGTTCGCCACTTGTCCTTCTCTCTGTCGGAGCCGAAGACGGCTGGCTCCAGGTGCTCCTCCCAACTCGCCCGAACGGGTCGACGGGCTGGGTGCGCGCCGACCAGGTGAACGTCACCATTCCCCAGAACAGAGTGGAGATCTCTCACGCCACGCACGAGCTGCAAGTGGTCCGGATCAGCGACGGCGCAGTGCTCATGACGGCCCCCGCGGGCTACGGCAGTGCATCGTCGCCGACACCCTCGGGCGAGTTCTTCGTGCGTGACCATTTCCCGACCGGCTCGAACAACCATCCATACGGCCCGTTCGCGTTCGGGCTCTCCGGGCATTCCGACGTCTACATGCAGTTCGGAACTGGTGATGGCCGCATCGCCATCCACGGCACCAACCAGCCCTCGACGGTCGGCATCGACGCATCGAACGGTTGCATCCGGGTCACGAACGACGTGGTGCTCCCCCTGATCGACTTCCTCCCGCTCGGCACCCCCGTCGTCATCTCGTAACACCTCCGACGACGCCCGCCTCTTCTCGTCTGGCGCCCGAGATGGCGATCTTGCCCGCAGCACGGGACACGCGTTGACTCAGTCGGTCGACCTGGGGATGTGGGCTCGAGGCCAGCTCCAGGCCAGTGAGGCGCACAGAAAAACGGTTGCGGTCGACCCGACCCCGTGAGGGATCCTGACCCGATGGATCACGTGGACAACGACACGCTCGAGGCCGGGGTTCCAGAGGTGCGCGACGCGCCGAAGGATGACGGGCGCGTCGAGCTCATCGTGCGCCGACCGGCGGTCGATGAACGGGAAGTGCTCGACACGGCGGAGCTTGTAGAGGGCGAAGGCTTGGCCGGTGACACCTGGCGGGAGCGTGGAAGCCGTCGCACGCCGGATGGCCTGGCCAACCCGGCGGCCCAGGTCACGGTGATGAACGCCCGCGCCGCGGCGCTCATCGCGGGAGGCAAGGAGCGCTGGCCGCTGGCCGGCGACCAGCTGTACGTCGACCTCGATCTGAGCCTCGAGAATCTCCCGCCCGGGAGTCGCCTTGAGCTCGGTTCAGCCCTCCTCGAGGTCTCGGCTGAGCCACATACTGGCTGCGCCAAGTTCAACGCTCGCTACGGCGAGGCGGCGCTTCGATTCGTCAACTCACCCGTGGGGCGGGAGCTGAACCTGCGGGGCATCAACACGCGCGTGATCACCGGCGGCATCGTCCGCACTGGCGACGCGATCCGGAAGGTCGCGCCTTCGCCCTGACCTGAACGATCAGGCGTTCCTCAGCGCAACAGTGTGCGCTTGGCCTGCGCGAACTCGTCGTCGGTGAGGCCGCCGGCCCCATGGAGGGCGTGCAACCGTTCGAGCGCCTCGACTGTGGCGAGTGCCGGGTTCGCATGCACGGCTGCATTCGACACGTCGGTTGGGAGCCTCCGACGAGGTTTGACATCGGTGACCGGGCACCAACCGCGGGTCCCACTCGAATGCTCGAGGAGCACCCAAGCGCCGCGAGCTTCGATGGCCCGGCACCGACCGATCACGAAGCTGGGGAGTGCAGCAGCATCCGGGTTGGGCTCGGCTCGCAGCTGACGGCCCCGTGGCTCGAGCGATCGAAACGACACCCAGAGGCCAACGAGCTCCGCGGCCTGCGCTTCGAGCGCCGCGACATCCATCGGGGGTGTGGTGAGGTCTGCTGCGGTGGCGTCGACCGGCGCGGCCACGACGTCGGGCTGCACCTCGGCGACGGCCAGCTGGCGCGCACCACACTGTGTACAGAACTCTTGGTGCTCGGGCACTGTTTCGCCACAGGCCCCGCACGGGTGCGTGGTCTCGTCGCTCATCCCGTGATGCACCCCCGAAGGAACTCGGTCAGCCGCGGGAACCAGTGTGCGCCCACCGACGGCATCCCGATGCACGCATGCGGCGACTCGGGGTACACGAGGAGCTCCGTGCGGTTGCCGGCGATCTCCCAGCGCGACGCCATGAAGAGCGTGTCGTCGATGAGGTGATCGTCGGTTCCCACGGTGAAGAGCGCGGGCGGCAAGTCGTGCAGGTCGGCGTGCAGCGGGGAGATGTCGGGATCAAGCCGCGCCGCGGGCGCGCGACCGGGCAGATACAGCTCTTCGACTCTTCGCAGCTGGAAGTTCGACAAGACGTCGGGCCGCTCCGGCGTGGCGCACTGGCTCGGCACCGTCCCGCTGTGGTCGTACCGGCCGAACACGAGGTTGGCGCCCACGAAGCGGTCGATCGCGTCGTGGCGGTCGCGCACGCGCAAGAGCGTGCACGCCGAGAGGTGAGCACCCGCCGACTCGCCACCGATGAGGAGCCGGGTCGACCCGTACTCCGCTTCGGCGTGCTCGAGCAGCCAGACCGCCGCCGCCTCGCAGTCGTCGTTCGGGGCCGGATAGGGGTGCTCGGGGGCCAGCCGGTAGTCGACGCTCACGAACGCGAGGTTGAGCTCGGCGCTCAACATCTCGTGCAACAGGTCGGTCATCTCCGGCCCACCGGTGACCCAACCGCCACCGTGGATGTGCAACATGACGGCGTCGATCTGGTCCGGCACGAAGGTGCGGAGGCGTAGCGGTCCGGCGGGGCCGTCGATCGTCCGGTCGATGCCCTTGTCCGACGCGAACGTCTGACCCACATGGGCGTCGCGCCACGCCTTCACCCACTGGTCGATGGGCATGGCCGGGTCTTGGGGTGCCTGGGCGAAGGACGCGATGTACGCATCGGCTTCCGCTCTCAGGGTCGGGCGGAGGGCTTCCATCTCGTCGTCCCAGAAGAGCATCCGAGCATTGTTGCGCGCTTCGGATCTGCTGAGCACTGGGTCGAGCGTCAACACTCGCGCGCGGCGAGTCGGTCTTTCTTAGGCGCCCGGGGTGCAGGTCTTGAGGATGTACTTCGACACCTTCAGCGACGCCTTGGCGAAGTTGCGATAGTCAACGCTGGTGAGGAATTCCGCCACATCGCCTTGGTCGCTGGTGTCGATCTCGGCGAAGCGGTCGTAGTACCTCGCGATCGTCTTCAACGCCTTCTTGATGCTCTTCTTCGGCGCCACCTTGGCGAGCTCGCGGTAGTAGTCGGCGGTAGCGCGCGCCCCCGAGTTGTCACTGAGGTTGTCAGCGATGCTCTGCCCGGACTCGGCGGTAGCGGTGCAGAAGCGTTCCTCGGCGTCGGTGAGCCCCGCACCCGCTGGGATCGCTGCGGCGGCGAGGGCTACGGAGACGAGAATGGTCAGGGCGAGGGTGCTGAGGCGAAGTCGCATGGATCATTCTTAGCACTCTGCGTGGGCGAATCGCGTGCATCCATTATCGCGTATCCATGCGGAACGGTGGGCCGGTGGTACCGTGGGTTGTCCTGCTCGACAGGTTCACTGCCCAAGACCTCGGTGGTGCTCCACACACCAGCGAGGTGCCCATGCAGATCGAACTCAAGCGCACCGCGTTTCCCACGCAGTCGGATGACGACCTGGAATCGCAGGCGCCTCCGGCGCCTCGGCCGCACAAGCCGTTGTGGCCGACGCTCCTCACGTCGTTCATCATCTTTGCGCCATTCGCCGCGCTGGGCATCATCATCGCCCAGACGATCAACGGCGACTTCGCCTTACGCAATGTGTTCATCGCCGTCGGCTTCTACATCATGGTGGCCCATGGCGTGAGCATCGGCTTCCACCGCCTGTTCACCCACCACGCCTTCCAGGCGTCGCGGCCCTTGAAGATCGCCTTTGCGATCCTCGGGTCGATGTCGTTCCAGGGCTCGGTGATCGGATGGGTGGCCGACCACCGTCGCCACCACCAGTTCGCCGACCGACCTGGCGACCCCCACTCGCCGGTGCGCCCGAGCTCGCAGCGCTTCGGCCGCCTTCGGGGTGGCCTGCACGCGCACATCGGCTGGTTCTACGAGCAGGGGAGCACCGACCGCGAGAAGTACGCGGCCGACATGCTCGCCGACCGCGACCTCGTGCTGATCGACCGCCTCTTTGTACCCCTGTGCGTCGTCACCATGGTGGTGCCGTTCGGCATCGGGTTCGCCATCACCGGCAACTTCGGCGACGGTGTGGCTGCGTTCCTCTGGGCCGGCGTGCTCCGAGTGGGGCTCTGGCACCACGTCACATGGGCGACCAACTCGCTGTGCCACCTCATCGGCACGCAGCCGTTCAAGAACGCGGCCGCGGCCCGCAACGTGCCCGCCCTCGCGGTGATCTCGATGGGCGAGTCGTTCCACAATGCCCACCACGCCTTCCCGAGCCTCGCTCGCATGGGGGTGGACCGGTTCCAGATCGACACCTCGGCCATGCTCATTCGGCTCTTCGAGAAGCTCGGGTGGGCCACGAGGGTCCGCTGGCCAAACCCCGCCCGCCTCGAGGCAGCGCGAGCTCATCGTTGATCGCCCCCCGACTTCGGGATTTTCGGCACGCTGAGGGATACAGAGACTCCTTGAACGTGCCGAGAAAGCGGGTGTGGACACGATGACG
>CAMDCC010000252.1 GCA_945889545.1 Bifidobacterium breve
GGGGTCGACGCGAGTTAGCCTTCACCTCGGAAGTGCCCTCCTGGTCGCGGACCTGTGTGCATTACCAACCACAGTCTCCCTTACCAGGAGGGCGTTTTCGCGGACGCGCGCCGACAATCAGCGGTCCACTACTGAAAGGTGCGGGCTAATAGTCAGTGCCGTACTTCTGACGTTAGCGACCGTGCTCGTCTTTGCGGCTTACTACTTCGCGCCGCGCTGATCGCCACTGTCGACAAGTTCGACGCTCTCGATGACGCGACCGAACGCCCTGTTGTAACCGAGGCTCCGCTCGCTGCGCGAGCCGAGCAGCAGCGCCATGAGGATCGGCTCCGCGAGGATCGCCGGCACCGCGCGACGATGCAGTTGACATTGGCGCTGGGCATTACCACGGGTCTCGCGGCAGTCGCCGCGGCCGTCGTTGGGGTGCTGAGCCTCTGAAAAGTTTCGTGAGCGCAAGAGCAACCTGACCGAGAGTGCTGGGTCGACATCGTCAAGCTGCGAGGCCTACCGACCGATTGAGTCGAACGCGTGGGGTCAAGCGGTGTGTCCCTCCTCCGACACACCGTTTTCGTACATCAGCACGCCACGCGACTGGCGACATGGCGCGCCGCCTCGACGGCTCGCTATGCGACAACTACGCGCAAGTCGACGCGGACCTTCCTGCAGCTCTCGGTCAGGAGCGCCGACTGCGTCGTCACCATGATGGTCGCGCCAAGGACTACCGCGGCCGCGATCGCTTCGGCGGTGAGCAGGTTGAGGCGCCGCCCGGTCTCGAGTGCGGTCATCACCGGCACGAGCTGGCGAAGGCTGAGCAGACCGATCTGACGAGGGAGTTGCTGGACGGCGCCAACGACTCGCGTCTGCTGTTCGGCGTTGAGGTCCTGCATCGCCCTGGACAATGCGCCAGTCACCGTCCCGTCGTGCAGGGCGCGGCTCAGCCTCCAGTACCAGCAGCCGGTGGTGAACACCTCGTTGCGGTCTGCCGCTGCATGAACGTCGTCTGCCGCCACCCCAGCGAGAACGGCAAGAAGCAGCGCGTCGTCGAGGATGAGCACTGCGACGACAGTGTCGTCAGAGGTCGGCGAGCTCGTCGTCGTCCGCCGCTACCGCGTCGGCCAACCGGCGATACGTGCCATCGCGCAAGATCCGCGCCACAGCCTCCCGTTCCTGGTCTGCGAGCGGAGACTCGTACCGTTCGGCTGTCGCCTCGCCCAACCCTCCCGCCTCGTCGAGCGTCTCGCGAGCGCGTTCGACCGCTTCCTGCAGTGCCGGATCGAGATGAAGTGAACGAGTAGCCATAACCTCCACGATACGCCCCGAGGGCCCGTCGCGACGCCGGCGGGTGGCCTCAGACGACCTCACGAGCATGGTTCGGGACGAACAGCGCTCATGGTCGCGGCCTCGACGTCGAATGTCGTCTCGACCGTGGTCGGTAGCGCCGCTGACCGGTCCCGAACGCGTCCCGCGACGGTCCCGCGGGAGATTGGAAAACGACGCGAAACGTCGCGAGAGGTCGAGAGACGAAGTCGCAGGTCAGGGCACAAATCCGCGCGTCGGTGCAGGTCAGCCCGACCCCCTCAAGGGGACTCATAATCCCTCGGTCGAAGGTTCGATCCCTTCCGGCCCCACTACTCCCACAACGATCTCGGCCTTCTCGCCAAGCCGCGAATTGTGTTTGTCACCGGTTTGGCACCGAGTTGTCGGTGCCAGCGTGATCCGGCGGCATGGAAACCGATGGCAGGTGACGGTCTACGCCGGCGCCGATCCGCTGACGGGGCGAGAGCGTCGCGTTCGCGGCTCGGTGCCGGCCACGCCGTATCAACAACGTCCGCCGAAGGAAGCCCGAGAGCTAGAAGCACGGCTGCTCCTGGGAGTCGAACAGGCAATCACCGCGAGGCTCGCATGACCGTCGCCGAGTTGCTCGAGCTCTGGCTGGAGCAGGCCGGTCCGGATCTCTCGCTCACGACGCTTCATGGGTACGAGCGCTACGTCGAGCGCTCGGTCGTGAATCGGCCTGGTTTCAGCGGAGGCTCCATACCTTGGAAGTGAGGATGGAGCCATGGCTGCCAGCCGTGAGTTCGACGTGATCCTGAAGGCACAGGGCGATGGCGGCTACGTCGCTTCTGTTCCCGAGCTGCCGGGCGTCTGGACTCAAGGCGAGACTCGTGAAGAAGCGATCGCCATGGTGAAGGACGCGATTGCCGGCCACCTCGAGGTCCCCGCACGCCGCTGGCATCGGCGCGTCACACCTTGATGACTGGAAGGCTCGGCAGTTCGAGGTAGTCGTCGTCTTGGGTGACGATCGGGACGTTGAGCGCGATCGCGGTGGCCGCGATCCACGAGTCGTTCACCGGCATTCGTTGGCCTCGATCGCGCAGCTCCACGCGAAGACGTGCCCATGCTTCGGCCACCTGGTCATCGACTGGAGTCGGGTCGAGCGTGAGCGCGTCGGTCAGGGTCGTGAGCCGACGGTCGCGCGTCTGGACGTCGGTCGCCGCGAGCACGCCCGCTCGGAGCTCACCGATGGTGATCACCGATACCGCGATCCGGTCGGGGAGGTGAGCGGTATTGATTGGGCGACCCGACTCGCGGGCGATGAAGAGCGAGGTGTCGGCCAAGCCCCGATCGGTCACCGGTCGACGAGGTCGTCGGTTGTTTCGGGTGCGAGGGACGTGAGTTCTGCTGCGAGGCCAGGGTCGGCTTGATGAGCCAGGGCCCGCCGAACGAACTCGTCGCGGGGGAGCCACTGGGGCCGGCGGACGATCGGCTCGAGCCGGGCGATCGGCCGGCCATCAACCGTGATCGTGATCTCCTCACCGGCGTCGACGCGATCAAGCAGCGCCCGGGTGTTGTTGCGCAACTCGCGGGAGGCAACCTCGGTCATGGCTACGACCGTAGCAGATATGCGACGGCTGGGGCTCGCAACATCTGCCTGAGCGCTCGCAACGTCTGGCGTGCCCGCCATAGGGACGCCGTTTCTCCTCTACCTTGGTGGTCATGGAGCCCGTTGGCGTGGGCGCGCTCTCGAAGCCGAAGGGACGCAGCACGTACGTCGTCGTGACTGGCGTGGTGCTTGCGGCGATCGTGCTCGCGTTCGAATGGCGATCACTCCTCGCTTGGATCAAGGTCCGATCGCTCCTCGAGGGGCTCGACGACGTCTTCGTGGACTATCTGCCGCTGACGGTGCCGGCACTCATCGCGCTGGGTGTCATCCTCGTTCTCGAGCGCATCATCCCGGTACACCGAACCTCGACGACCGGTGGCCGCGGGCTGGCCGAAGACATCCTCTGGATGCTGATGGTCGCGCCGGTGGCGGTCTTCGGCACGTTCTGGTTCGCTCGCGGACTCAGATGGGTGTTTGAGCATCCCCTTGCCGGCGCAAGTGTGGACTTGACCGAATATCTTCCATTCGGCGTGGTCTTCGCGATCTGCTTCGTGCTCGGAGACTTCCTCGGCTGGTCCACCCACTATCTCAAGCACAGGGTGCCACTCTTCTGGCGATTCCACTCGGTCCACCATTCCGCCATCGATCTGAGTCTCTTCACCGATGCGCGCGTGCACGTCGTGGAGGTGTTCATCAATCGCCTGGTGTTTTCGTTGCCATTCTTCGTGATAGGTGGCGACGTGATGCTCACCGTGCCACTCTTCCTGGTCGGACGCCTGTGGTACGCGCGCTTCATACACGCGAACATTCGTACGAATCTGGGACCGCTTCGCCACGTGATCGTCTCACCGCAGTACCACCGCATGCACCACTCATTGGAGGCGCGCGACATCGATATGAACTACGGCGCCAGCCTCACCGTTTGGGATCGAATCTTCGGTACCCAGGTACCGGAGAGCGATCGGTACCCCGAGAGCGGGCTCAACGATCCGACGTTCCCTCGGGCACGGAGTATGAATCCGATCGAGCTCTTGCGCTCGTACGGAGCGCAGATGCTGTACCCGTTCCGGCATCTCGCGTCCAAAGTCCCGGTGCGCGAAGCGGCATAGCTACGGCATGCGTCAGGAGTTCGCCTGGCGCAAGGCTGACGCCAGGTCACCGCGTCGTTCGATCACCACATCGTCGAGGCTGAGCCAGTCGGCCATGGCTCGCAACTCGGGCAGCAGTCGTGTGGCGACGTGCTGCTTGTCGGCGTCACCCTCAGCGTGAACAGCCTGTACCAATAGGCGCGAGTTGGCGCGATCGGCCTTCAAGTCCACGCGCGCCACGTAACGATCGCCGAGGAGGAACGGCAGCACGTAGTACCCGTACACGCGCTTCGGCTTGGGGACGTAGATCTCGATGCGATACCGGAAGCCGAACAGCCGCTCGATCCGATCGCGTTCCCACATGATCGAGTCGAACGGCGAGACCAGCGAACAGGCGTCGATCCGGCGAGGAAGCTTTGCCTTCGGGTGTCGGTATGCGGTTTGCTTCCAACCCTCAACGACCACACGATCGACGATGCCGTCGTCGGCCATCTCTTCGAGCAGCGGCCGGACGG
>CAMDCC010000253.1 GCA_945889545.1 Bifidobacterium breve
CGAAGATCGCGCCTTCCTTCATCTTGGCGAACTGTTCGGCGCCGATCATTCCGGTGGTCTCAGGCGTGACCATGGCGTGCATCGACACCACGTCGGCCTCGGAGAGGAGATCGTCGAGCGAGTGCTTGGCGTCGGGGTTGTACGGGTCGAACGCGATCACCTTCATGCCGAGACCCTCGAAGCGCCACTTCGCCGCCCGGCCGACGGCACCCAGGCCAACGATTCCCGCGGTGCGACCAGCGAGCTGCCACGCGCGGTAGCGCTGGTAGGGGATCGTGCCATCGCGGTACGACTGACCCTCTCGCACGTCCTTGTCGCCCTGTACGAGTCCACGGTTGACGGCGAACGTCAGCGCGATCGTCATCTCGGCGACGGCTTCGGCGTTGCGCCCAGGCGCGCGCAGCACCGGGATGCCCTTGGCGGTTGCGGCGGCCACGTCGACGTTGTTCGGATCGCCGCGGCACGAGCCGATCGCGATGAGCGGCAGATCGAGCACCGGGCCCTTCACCGAGTCGGACTCGACGATGAGGATGTCGGCGCCCTCGGCCGCGATTCGATCGGCGAGCTGCTCGGCCTTGTACATGCGCAGCGGGTACTGATCGATCCACGGATCGAGGACCACCTCGGCCAGTCCGCGCAGCGTGTCGAGTCCCTCACCCCGGAAGGGCGCGGTCACCAATGCCTTGTGCTTCATCACGCGGCGGTCTTCCTTTCCGCTTTCAAGAACCTGACTATCGTGTCAGGTTCCGCGGCACCGTACCCGGGGCGCAGGAGCTAGAGGGGAATCATGGCGATCCATTACGAGAAGGACGACGAGCACATCGTCCTCATCACGATCGACCGGCCGGAGGCGAAGAACTCGGCCGACATGGAGCACTTCAAGGTGCTCCGCGAGTCGTGGGAGCGATTCGACGCCGACGACGACGCGTGGGTCGCGATCATCACCGGCGTCGGCGACGCCTTCTTCACGGGCGCCGATCTCAAGAAGTACATCCCCGAGATCACCAAGATGCAGAAGCAGATCGCCGAGGAGGGTCTCACCGAGATCGACGGCTATCGCATCGACGACGGCACCCGGGCCGTCCTGCGCGGGGCCAAGATCTGGAAGCCGATCATCGCCGCGGTCAACGGGTTCTGCACCGCCGGCGGCATGGAGATGTTGGGCGGTGTCGACATCCGCGTGGCGTGTCCCGAAGCGAAGTTCGCCGTGATGGAGCCCAAGCGCGGCCTGTTCGCCGGTGGCGGCACGACGGTGCGGCTCCCGCGCCAGTTGCCGTTCCCGCAGGCGATGGAGTTCCTGCTCTGCGCCGATCTCATCCCGGCTGATCGCGCGTACGACATGGGGTTCCTGAACGCGATCGTTCCGCGAGAACAGCTCCTCGACAAGGCGTACGAGTTCGCGCGTCGCATCACGGCGAACGCTCCACTCGCAGTGCGAGCCACGAAGCAGTCGGTGTGGGAGGGCCTCGGGATGTCGCTCTCGGACGCGTACAAGAACGAGTCCAGGATCTCGTCGTACGTGTTCCAGACCGAAGACGCCAAGGAAGGCCCCAAGGCCTTCGCAGAGAAGCGTCCGCCGATCTGGCAGGGCAAGTAGTGCGCAAGGCAGCCGAAGCGGAGCAATGGAGAAGGTAGACCCTCGCTCGCCCTGCATCATCGGTGTCGCGCGGCACACGTGGCATCCGCAGGATGTCGGCGAGGCCGGTGCACCCGAGCCGCTCGACATGTGGGAGCAGATGGCGCGCGCCGCGGCCGATGACAGCGGCGCGGGGTCGAAGGTCTTCGACGCGCTCCAGAGTGTGCAGATCGTGTATTGCCAGACGTGGCAGTACGACGACCCGGTGGCGCAGCTCAGCGAGCGCCTCGGGGCTGACCCCTCACATCGCTTCTACTCGGGCATCGGCGGCACCACGCCACAGGTGCTCGTGAACATGGCCGCGCAGGCGATGCTCGACGGCGAGCTCGACGTAGCGCTTGTCACGGGTGCCGAAGCTCTCGCCACGCAGAAGGCTGCGCGCAAGCGTGGCGACAAGTACCGCGGCTCGTTTCCGCCCGCTGAGCGCGCGCCCTACCCATGGGAGTGGCCGCCGGATCCGAGAGAGATCGCACACGAAGCCTCTCAGGCGTGGCTCACGTTCGCGGTGTTTGACAACGCGCGCCGCGCGCACCTGGGCGTTTCGCTCGACGACTATCGCCGCGACATCGGCACGATGATGGCGCCGATGACCGACATTGCCGCGGCGAGCCCGCACGCGTGGTACCCGATCGCGCGCTCCGTCGAGGAGATCGTCGAAGCGCGCCCCGAGAACCGCATGGTCGGCTACCCGTACACGAAGTACATGGTCTCGGTGATGGATGTCGACATGGCGTCGGCGACCCTGATCACCACGCACGCCAAGGCCGACGAGCTGGGCGTGCCCGCCGACCAGCGCGTGTACCTACGCGGCTGGTGCTACGCCAACGACTCGGTGCTCGTGGCCGAGCATGACGACCTGTGGCGCTCGCCCGCGATGGCGGCGGCGAGCGGCGAGGCGATGCGCATCGCTGGGATCACCGCCGACGATGTGGCGCACCTCGACCTGTACTCGTGCTTCCCGTCTTCGGTGCATTTCGGTCGCGACGCGCTCGGGATCTCGGCCAGCGACTCCCGGCCTCTTACCGTCACCGGCGGCCTGCCATATCACGGTGGGCCCGCGAGCAACTACCTCGGCCATTCGATCGGAGCGATGGCCGATGCGCTGCGCGCCGACTCCGGCTCGTACGGCATGGTGAGCGGTGTGGGTATGTTCATGACGAAGCATGTGTACGGCCTGTACTCGACGACGCCGGGGCCGGTGGCGCCGCCCGACACGGGCGTGCAGACTGCGATCGATGCCGCGCATCCCGCGCGGCCCGTGCTGGCCGAGCACGAGGGCAAGGCCACCGTCGCTGCGTACTCCGTGGTGCACGGCCGAGAAGCGGCCGAGTGGGCATTGCTCGTGTGCGATGTGGAGAATGGGAACGGTGGTGCACGCACATACGCCAAGGTCACCGATCCCGACCTCCTTGCCTCGGCGGAAGAGCGCGAGCTCGTGGGCGCAACGGTGCAGCTCGCACCCACGACCGTGACATTGATGACAGGTGGCGAGGGGCGAGCAAACTTCGCAACGATCTAGTCCGAACCACAACGAACTGACCGCCCGAATCTGGCCGCCCGAATCTGGCCGAGACGAAAAGGACTGACCGACATGGCGTGGGACTTCACCACCGACCCTGAGTTCCAGGAGAAGCTGGACTGGATCGACGAGTTCGTGAAGACGGAGGTCGAGCCGCTCGATCTCGCGTTCAGCTCGCATCTCGTCTACGACCGCACACACGAGATCCACCGCACGGTCATCCCACCGCTCCAGGAGCAGGTGAAGAAGCAGGGTCTCTGGGCCTGCCACCTCGGCCCCGACCTGGGTGGTCTCGGCTACGGCCAGCTCAAGCTCGGGCTGATGAACGAGATCCTCGGTCGCTCGCAGTTCGCGCCGATGGTGTTCGGATGCCAGGCGCCCGACAGCGGCAACGCCGAGATCCTCGCCCATTACGGCACCGAGGAGCAGAAGGCCAAGTACCTCCAGCCACTCCTCGACGGCAAGATCGTGTCGTGTTACTCGATGACCGAGCCGCAGGCCGGCTCCGACCCACAGGAGTTCAAGTGCCGGGTGACGCGCGACGGCGATGAGTACGTGATCGAGGGCGAGAAGTGGTTCTCGTCGAACTTCCGTTACGCAACGTTCGCAATCGTGATGGCGGTGAGCGATCCCGACGTGCCGGTGTACCAGGGCACGTCGATGATGTTGGTGCCGACCGATACGCCCGGTATCGAGATCATCCGCAACGTCGGCCTCGCGGGGGAGAAGCCAGGCGAGGGATCACACGCGTATGTGCACTACAACAAGGTGCGCGTGCCGGTCGACAACCTGCTCGGCGGTGAAGGGCAGGCGTTCGCGATCGCCCAGACTCGTCTTGGCGGTGGTCGCATCCACCACGCCATGCGTACGGTGGGCATGTGTCAGCGAGCGCTCGACATGATGTGCGAGCGCGCGCTCTCCCGAGTCACGCAGGGCGAGGTGCTTGCCAAGAAGCAGATGGTGCAGGAGAAGATCGCTGACTCCTACATCCAGCTCGCGCAGTTCCGTCTGATGGTGCTGCACGCCGCGTGGACGCTCGACCAGAAAGACAAGAAGAACGGGCGCACCGAGATCGCGATGGTCAAGGTGCTCACGCCGCAGGTGCTGCACGACATCGTGTACCGGGCACTGCACATCCACGGCTCGCTCGGCACATCCAACGAGATGCCGCTCATGGGCATGTGGGCGATGATGCCGGTGATGGGCATCGCCGACGGTCCCACCGAGGTGCACAAAGTCACGGTCGCTCGGCAGGTGCTCAAGGAGTATAAGCCGTCCGAGGGGCTGTTCCCGAGCATGCATCTCCCGCCGCGCATCGAGGCGGCCCG
>CAMDCC010000254.1 GCA_945889545.1 Bifidobacterium breve
CCATGTCGACGACCTTGACGTCGACCACGCCGAGCGCCTCCGAGGCGCGCAGCACGGTTCCGGTGGCTCGCAGCGGCCCTTCGCGTCCCGCGGCGAGGTACTGGATCGACGTGGATGCCGTGGCGACGGGACGCCCGGTCGCTCGGGCGATGCTCGAAGCTGCAGCCACGTCCACGAGCATCGATACCAAGCCGCCGTGGACGGACCCTGCCGGACCGCGCATGTCATCGGTGACGTCGATCTCTACGGCGAATCCGTCGTCCACGTCGACGGCGCGGTGGGGGAGCTGGTCGAGGAACGCGCACCCCAGGTTGAAGCGACTCTTCCCTTCGGCGGCCATCAGGTCGTCCTGTTCGCGAGATACGCGTCGACGGTCTCGCCGATGTAGTCGACGTCGTCGTCGTTCATGGCGTGGTTCGACGGGAGTACGAGGCCTTGTTCCATCACCCGGTCGGCGTTGGGGCAGCCGCCGGGCGGGGCGCGGTGGGTGATGCCCTTGAAGGCGGGTTGGCGCAGCGCGTTGCCCGTCCAGACCATGCGGGTGTCGATCCCTTGGCCTTCCATGTGCTCCTGGAACTCGGAACGGCGCACGCCCGACTCCGGGCGGATGAGCACCGGGAACATGTGCCATCCCGTGTTGAGCCCCTCGAGTGTGCGCGGGAGCACGAACACGTCGGGGTGCCTGGAGAGGTGCTCGTACAACCGGGTGAAGTTGCGTTGGCGCGTCGCGAGGAACGTCGGGAGCTTGCGCAGCTGCACGAGACCGAACGCGGCGCTCACCTCCGACGGCTCGAAGTTCCAGCCGACCTCGTCGAAGATGAAGAGGTTGTCGTACTCGAGCCCGTCAACGTCGGAGAAGAAGCGCTTGTCGCCGCGGCGGGAGCCGTAGAGCTGAACTTCGGAGCGGCGGCCCCACCGGCGCAGGAGCAGGCAGCGGTCGGCGAGATCGTCATCGTCCACGCACACCATGCCGCCGGTGCCCATCGCGGTGATGATGTGCGACAGGGCGAAGCTCGTGACGCTGATGTGTGATCGCGTGCCAGTGGGTGTGCCCCGCAGCGTTGAGCCGAGCGCATCGCACGAGTCCTCGACCACCAGCAGGTCGTGGCGGTCGGCGATCTCGCGCACGCGGTCCCAGTCGGGCGCGTTCCCGATGAGGTTGGGGAGCAGTATCGCCTTGGTGGCGGGCCCGATCATCGACTCAATGGCGTCGACATCGGCGTTGTAAGTGTCGGGCTCCACATCCACGAACACCGGGACCAGGCCGGCGCGCACCATCGGTGCGATGTCGGTGGAGAAGGTCACGGGCGACGTGATGATCTCGTCGCCGGGGGAGAGGCCGAGCAGCTCGACGGCCAGGTAGAGCGCCGACGAGCCTGAGTTGCACATGATCCCGCGCCGCTTGCCGAAGAGGGCGGCGACCTGGGTCTCCATCTCCCGCATGTTGCGGCCGATGCGCAGCGCCGTCGCACCGCCGCGGAGCACCTCGACGACGGCGTCGATCTCCTCGTCGTCGTGGACACTCCCGGCGTATTCGATGCGGCGCACGTGCGCACCCTCTCAGATCTGGGGCGGGCGGGGCTACCGTGTGCGCATGACGATGACCAACGAACACGCACCAGCCGCGGTCCACATCGGCACCGATGATCTGCCCTGGGCCGAGATCGGCGAGGGCAGCAAGATGAAGGTGATCCAGGTCAAGGAGCGCGAAGGCCTCTGGATCGTGGAGAACATCTTCAATGCTGGATACGAGGTGCAGAAGCACCGCCATACCGGACCGGTGTGGGGATACACAGTGTCGGGCGCGTGGAAGTACAAGGAGTACGACTACGTGAACCGGGCCGGGTCGTTCCTCTACGAGCCCGCCGGTTCGATTCACACGCTCCAATGCGTCGAGGACAACACGCGGGTGTGGTTCCACATGTACGGGGCCAACCTCAACCTCGACGCGAACGACAACGTCGAGAGCGTGACCGACGGCGCTGGCGCGCTCGCGGCGTACTACATGCTCATCGAGGCGCAGGGTCTCCCGCGCCCCAACGTGCTGGTCGACTGAGCGCGCGCACCATGGACGGTCACGGGATCGCGATGCACGACGAGCCGCGCCACATCGAGATCGCACTCGACGGGGTGACGCTCGCCTCTACCGACCGAGCCGTCGCGATGCAGGAGACGGGTCTGCCCCTGCGGTTCTACGTGCCGCGCGACGACATTCACATGGAGCTCCTCGAGCCGACCACCACCGAGACGGTCTGTCCGTTCAAGGGCCAGGCGTCGTACTGGAACGTGCGGGTCGCCGATAGCGAGCATCGCGACCTCGCGTGGAGCTACGAGCAGCCGATCGACGGCGTGGAGAAGATCGCCGGCCTCCTGTGCTTCTACGCCGAGCACACCGACGTGACCGTCGATGGCGTCGCCCAGGAACGCCCCGAGTCCCCCTGGTCGAAGGTGAAAGCCTGACACCAGGCACTTCTAGCGCGCGGCGGCGCGCTTCTCGGCGACCGCAGCTTCACGCCGTCGAACCCAGCAAGTGACGCTCCGCCGTCACATTTGCGACGGAACGTCACTTGCTCGGGGGTTGGGGTGAGGTGACCGTACGATGCTGCGGTGTCGACGCCACTCGTTTCGTCCGAGACTGCTGACCGGCGTCGCGATTGGCTCGTCGTGCTCGCTTCGGTGTCCGCGGTGCTGTTGGTCGCTCTCTATGTGGTGGCGGTGCGCACGAAGTGGGGACAGGATCTCGACGACGCTGCGCTCGACGGGCGTACGACTCGATCCGTCGTGATCCGCGCCACCGGCCGGCTGCTCGACACGATCAGCATCACCTCGCTCGCGTTGCTCGGCGGCGCAGCAACGGTGATCGCCGTCGCCCGGGGGCGCATCCACCTCGCGCTCACCGCCGCGGCCGTCGTGGTGGGGGCGGTGGTGACCACCGAGATCCTGAAGCTCGTGGTCCTCGGTCGACCGGACCTGCTCGGCTCGAATGATCCTCTGCCGACACCGAGCTTTCCGAGCGGCCACGCGACGGTCGCGATGTCACTGGCTGTCGCGTTCACGCTGGTCGTGCCTGCACGCGCTCGAGGTGTGATTGCGCTCGGCGGTGTCGCGTATGCGTGTCTCATCGGCACCGGAACCGTGACGGCCGGGTGGCATCGTCCGAGCGATGTGATGGGCGGCTTCCTCGTCGTGATGATGTGGGCCGGGATCGCTGCGGCCTCACTGATCCGCTGGCGAGGCGCCACGCCGGAGCGCGAGGCGGAGCATCTTGGCGAGCCCGACATCAACCCGACGATGGCGTGGATGGGCGCGGTGCTCCTCGCGCTGGGGTTTGTGGGCTTCGTGATCGTGTACCTCGCCATCCGCCAGGATCGGCTCGATGCGGTCCGCCTCGACGGGGCCTACGCGGCGTCGCTCGTCGCGATCGTGGGCGTGGGATTGGTGCTGATGTCCGCACTCCTGGCCTCGTTACGCGGTGTCGGCCTCGATCCCCACCGAGAGCTGGTTAGCCGTGCAGCATCACGCCCAGGAAGAGCGCGGCCAGCGCGCTGATCCCGGTGAGGGCACCGAACACCGCAAGGCCTGCTTTCGACTTGGCGCGGGTGTGGAGAAAGGCCGTCACGCCCGACACGAGCACCACGGCGAGCTTCACGAGCAGTGTCGTTCCGTACTCACTCGACCACTCGGGCTCGAGTGCGAGGATGTTCCACACGCCGGTGACCAGGAGCACGGCGAACGCCGGCCAGGCGATCGTGTTGAAACGGCGAGCCACCGCCTTGGGCGCGTCGGGTGCGATGGCCCGCAAGCCTGGGACGAGGCCAGCCAACGTGAGCTGACCGCCAACCCACACGGTCGCGGCGAGCACATGCAGGAAGACGCGGATCGTCGGCCATCCGATGGGGAGCATGCCGCGACGCTACGTGGGTGCTGCACGGCGCGCACGCTCGGGTAACGTCGACGCCATGACCGACGAACGCGAGATCGAGCGCGCGCTCGTGATCACCGCACATCCCGACGACGTCGACTTCGGCGCCGCGGGAACCGTCGCCACATGGACCGACGCCGGGATCGATGTTGCGTACTGCATCGTCACCGACGGCGATGCCGGCGGCCACGACCGGTCGGTCTCACGCCAGGAGATGCGGGAGACGCGTCATGCCGAGCAGACAGCCGCGGCCAAGCACGTGGGCGTCACCGAGCTGCACTGGCTCGGCTACCCGGATGGGCGCCTTGAAGCGACGCTCGACCTGCGCCGCGACATCTCCCGAATCATTCGCGAGGTTCGCCCGCAACGCGTCGTGTGCCCGTCGCCCGTGCGCAACTTCGAGCGTATCTACGCCAGTCACCCGGATCACCTCGCCGCGGGCGAGGCATCGATCTGCGCGGTCTATCCCGATGCCCGCAACCCGTTCGCGCACCCCGAGCTGCTGGTCGACGGGCTCGAGCCGTGGACCGTCGACGAAGTGTGGGTCATGGCGACCGCC
>CAMDCC010000255.1 GCA_945889545.1 Bifidobacterium breve
CGGCTGGTTCGCTCGACGAGGCGGTGGCGGCACTGCGCGCCGGCGAATGCGTCGCGGTGTTCCCCGAGGGCACGATCTCGCTCGATCTCGAGCCCATGGCCGGCAAGACCGGCACCGCACGGCTCGCCGCGGCGAGCGGAGTTCCCGTCACGCCGGTTGGTCTGTGGGGTGCTCAGCGCATCCTCTACAAAGGTCACAAGCCTCGATGGCGGACGGGGATCGCTGAGGTGGTCGTCATCGGTGAGCGCATCCGTATCGACCCCGAAGAAGACATCCATGACGCGACGGATCGCGTCATGACGGCGGTCGCTGCCTGCGTTGCCCGCGCCCGGGAGATCTACTCGCAGCAGCCGCGTCGGGGTGAAGGCGACTGGTGGGTGCGCTCCCCAGCCTCGGCCGTCGCGCGTCCGACCGTGCGCGGGGGAACGCGCGAGGGAACAGTCGACGGAACGCGCGAAGGATTGGTGGGGTCCTGACCATGCGCGTGTGCGCCATGGGTGCAGGCTCATGGGGGACCACCGTGGCCATCCTCATGGCCGAGCACGCCGACGTGACCTTGTGGGCCCGCGACACCGACCTGGCCGACCGGATCGAAGCCACCCACGAGAACGATCGCTATCTCCCGGGGATCCGCATCCCTGATCGGGTGCACACCACACACGACCTTGGCGCTGCATGCGCCGAAGCCGATGTGATCGTGGTCGGCGTGCCGAGCCACGGGTTTCGGGATGTGCTGGTCGGGGTGGCCGACTCGATCCGCCCCGAGGTGCCCGTCGTCAGCTTGTCGAAGGGCGTCGAACAAGGCACGTACCTGCGGATGACCGAGGTGGTGGCCGATGTTCTCTTCGACCATGATCCCAACCGCATCGGGGTACTGACCGGACCCAACTTGGCGCGCGAAGTGGCGGAAGGTCAGCCCACGGCTTCGGTGGTCGCGATGCGCGACGACGCAACTGCTCGAGAGCTCCAGCAGCTGTTCATGACCAGCACGTTTCGCGTGTACACGAACCCTGACGTGATCGGGTGCGAGATCGCGGGAGCGCTCAAGAACGTGGTGGCGATTGCGACCGGAATCGCTGCGGGGCTCGGCTTCGGCGATAACACCAAGGCTGCATTGATCACTCGCGGGCTCGCCGAGCTCGCCCGCCTCGGCGTTGCCCTGGGTGGCGATCCGCTCACGTTCTCGGGTCTGGCCGGCATGGGCGACCTGGTCGCCACGTGCACGAGTGAGAAGAGCCGGAACCGAACGGTGGGCTTCGAGCTCGGCAAGGGTCGCAGCCTCGACGACATCGTCGCCGAGATGCAGATGGTCGCCGAAGGCGTGAAGAGCACCCGCTCGGTGCTGGATCTCGCGGCGAAGCAAGGCGTTGAGATGCCGATCGCGAAGTTTGTGGGTGCGGTGCTGTACGAAGGCGCGCGGCCGGCCGACATTGTGCCGTCGCTCATGCTGCGCGAGGCCAAGCCCGAGCTCCACGGCATGCGCTAACCCCATGCATCTCGTCGGCTCGCTCGGGGGTCGGCACCGTGCTTGGGTCGACGACCGCGGCACCGTCACCTCGGAAGGCGCCGGTTGGGAGCTCGAGTGGTGGATCGGAGCCGATGACCGGTGGCGACTGCCAGTGCGGGAGCCGTCGGTGCGCCAGTCGCTCGTGGATGACGCGCCGGTAGTGCAGACGGCGATGCGCGTCCCGAGCGGCGATGCAGTCCATCGCGCATATGGAGTCGTGGCCGATGGTGACCCCGTGGTCATCGAGATCGAGAACGCGTCGCCGGCGCCGTTCGTGGTCGCCTTCGTAGTCCGCCATGCCCAGACCGTCGCGGTCGACGACACGCTCGTGATGGTCAACCATCGACCCGGGTTGATCACCGGCCGTGCGCCGTCACGCTGGGCTGCCGACATCGGGGACGCAACCGAGGTCGCGGTGTGTTCGGGTCAGGCGAGTGAAGGCCCATTCGTTGTTCGCCGTAATCGGGCTGGTCGACTTGTTGCCGCGTTCCTCTATCCGGTGCCGCACCGCACGACGCTGCGGGTTGCCGTGCTCGGTGCTCGGGACGCTGTGCCGAGTGATCTACGCACGCTTCCGGGAGCCGACGATGTAGCGCGCGGTTGGCGCGCGCAGATCGAACGGGGGCTACGGGTCGAGCTCCCCGACCCCCAGCTCATGGCCACGGTGCGGGCCGCGTGCGGCGCGGCGTTGCTCGGCGCGACCAGTCGCGCTCCCACTGAAGTCGATGCCGCCGCGACCGAAGACTGGGGCTTCGACGCGGAGGTGACGGAGGCGTGGGCTCGACTGACGGCGCGCCAGCGTCGCCGGGCCGCCCGTCGAGTATCGACGCCGGCCACGTGGACCGAAGTGCAAGCCGCCGCCGCTCTTGGCGGCGCGCCGTTGCTCGTGTGCTTGCGGTCATTCCTGGTGCACGAAGTGGGAACCGACGTCACGTTGCTCGCGGAGCTTCCCGATGACTGGCGTGGCGCCCCGATCGAGGTGCATGGCGCGCCGACGCGCCACGGTCCGGTCTCCTATGCCATTCGTTGGCACGGCGAGCGCGCGGCCCTGCTCTGGGACGGCCCGGGCGGAGTGACGATTCGCATGCCCGGGCTCGACCCCGAATGGAGCACCACCGAGCCGAGTGGTGAAGCGTTGCTCGGCTGACGTTCGCCTCCGACCGGCAAGCGACGTGAGCAAGCGACGTGATCACTCCAGCCGATCAGTCGAGGCGGAGTGTCGCGATCTCCCACGGTCGGAGTGTGGAACTGCCTTCGAACGGCTCGAGCGGACGTCCGATCAGGTCGACGAGCCATCCACGCGCGGGAGCCCCGTCGATCTCGACAGCGACTGAGCCGGGTTCCGCCGATGGGTTGAAGACACGGAGGGTCAGTCCGCCGCTGTCGCGAATCACCGCGCTCACTTCCGCGCCCTCGACCCGCAAGGCGGTTCCGTTTGCGGCGCGGTGCGCTCCGGTCACGCCGCCACCGCGGACTCGTTCGAGCGGCACGAGGAACTCATCGGCTGCGCCGTACAGATCGGCCGCGTGCCAGTCGCCGCGGTGGGGGAGCAGTGCATAGTCGAAGGTGAGCGCTCGCTGGAGCTGCGCTCCGACGAGCTGATCTGGCGGGCCCGCCGGATTGGGACGCAACGCCGGCTCCGTGCGCGAGAGGTAGCCCGTAGCGCGCAGCAGGGTGAGTGCCAGCTCGCGCCCGTCGTCTACGACCTCATACTCCAGAAGCCCGTCGTGCAGCACCGCCAGCCCGACCGAGCCATCCGAGCAGTCCACGAACCGGCGCGACACGAAGGTGGGAAGCCCGGCTTCGTGCGGGCCACCCTCGGCGTCAAGGCCGCGATGCACGACCGTGAAGGCGCATTCGGCGTCGGATCCCGTCACCTGCGTCGGCAGCGGGAAGTGTGCACGCAGGCGGTGGTCGCGAGCACGGTTATCGAGCTCGGCGTGGATGCGGACAAAGCGCTCGCCGGGCCGGAGCTCGAGCACGGTTCGCACTTCGACGGGAACCGTCTCGCTGCTGCGTTCGGTGCACGCGCGCATGTCGCCCACGGCTGCCGCGGGCCAGTCGTAGTTGCGCTCGACGAGCAGCCGCGCGCGCACGGGTCCGCGTTCGAGCACGCTGATGCGGACGCTAGTTGGGGTGTCGACCAGTCGGTCTTCGGCGGGTGGCGAGTAGTTGTAGGTGTCGCCGCCGTCGCCCCCGTCGACGAGTCGATCGAGTCCGGCGACCTCCAAGCCGTCCGCAGTGCGGATGGTGAGCGACCCGGTCGCGGGGTCGACATGCACTTCCAAGTACTCGTTGGCCAGGGTGCGCTCGTTGGCGCGCAAGGTGGTGGCGGGACCGTCGCCGTCTGCGCTCTGGTACGTGCGCCAACCGAAGCCGGGGATCACATCGGGCGCGAACACGAACTCGCGAGAAGGCGCGAGCACGACCCGGAACCGGATCGTCGCGCCCCCTTCGCCGAGCGCGAGTAGCTCTTCTCGAGTGGATTCGAGGTCGATGACCGGCTCACCGGGGCCGGCGGCCTCGAAGACGTACTCCCACTCGTTGTCGTCCTGCTCGTGGGGGACGACGCGCGCAATCTTGACGCCCGCGAACTCGGGGCCGCGCATGAGCTCGAGGACCCAGCGCACCTTCTGACCCGTGACCACGGTGTTGAGTCCGGCACCTCCATTGGCACCCCCGATGGTGCGCAGGACTTGGGCTGCACGGCGCGAACCGTCGTCGGACACGAAGTGCAATGGGCCCTCACCGGGCACAATGCCGTGCACGAGCCCACCGCGGTCGGCGCGGGTGGGGTTGACCACGATCGTCGACCCAGGTGCAACGTTGACTTCGGTAGCGAGCTGGTGGAGCGCGACGCGGCTGAGCGCGTCGCCCACGTGACGCGCCTCCTGGTAGCGCACGGTCACCGCGTCAACCACGTCGTCGTGGCTGCACGCGCACGACGAGTCGTGCGCGCTGTTGAGCACCA
>CAMDCC010000256.1 GCA_945889545.1 Bifidobacterium breve
ACGGTCAGCTCCGCCGCAACACCGACCGCCGCAACCGACACCGCCACGCCGCTCTTTGCCTGGCCACCACCGTGCTCATCGTCGGCAAACTCATCGACCACCGCGACCGATGGAACCTCAACTGAGCACCTATCCGCTCAAGTCCTAAGTCTTCTTTGGTGAAGCCGACGCCAACGTCGACCTCATTCCGGCGGCGTCCCAAGGCGCCATCATCAACCTCACGGTTACCTCAACCGTCGCCACCGGCGCGCTCGGGGTCACCAATGGCGTCATCGTCAACTCCGCTCCGACTGCTTCACTCATCAACTGGTTCGGGGCCAGCCAGAACCTGGCGAACTCCGCCATCGTGCCCGTGATTTCGGGCAACTCCAAGGCGGGCAACGACGTGGTCTCCTCGATGAAGGTGTGGATCGTCGCGGGCACAGCCAACGTGTCGGCGACCCACTTCATCGTCGACTGCTTCGGTTACATCCAGTAGAGCATTCTCGAGACACGCACCAAATGGCCAGTGCTTCGGCGCTGGCCATTTTTGGGTTTCTGTACACTCCCGCCCATGACGCAATCAGTTCCAGGTGCAGGCGCGGCGCCGGGCATGGGTTCGGGGATCAAGCAGCGCGACAAGATCAAGATGTCACCGGAGGAGATCGACGCATTCCTCCAGGGCTGGCACACGATGAGCTGCGCCACCATGAACCACGACGGGAGCATCCACCTCGTGGCGATGTGGTACGGCTTCCTCGAAGGCGCACCGGCGCTCGAGACCAAGGCGAAGAGCCAGAAGGTGCTGAACCTTCGGCGCAACCCGCAGATCACCTGCATGGTCGAAGAGGGCGATTCCTACGACCAGCTCGTGGGCGTCGAGATGGTCGGCACCGCGGAGATCGTTGAAGATCCCGATCGCATCTTCGAGATGGGTATCAGCATCGTGGAGCGCACGTCGGGTCAGCAGTACACCGAGGAGATGCGCCCGGCTGTCGAGATGATGATCAACAAGCGCGTCGCCATCAAGATCAACGTCGACAAGTACGTGAGCTGGGATCACCGCAAGCTCGGCTGAAACGCTGACGAATGGTCCGGGCTATCGGGCGGTGACAGTCTCGGTATCTCTTCCTGAGCGAAGCAGTGTTCCTGGGTTGTTGCCGGTGAGCTCAGTGCCATGCACGATCTCAGTGCCGTTTGCGATCACGCTCGAGATCCCGATCGCCTCGCCGTAGAGACGGCCGGCGCCGGCGGGCAGGTCGTTGCGCCACGAGACGGGGCCGGGTTGGATGCGCTCTGGGTCGAACACGACGAGGTCGGCGTGCCAACCCTCAGCGATCCGACCGCGCTCGCGCAGGCCGTAGAGACGCGCCTGGCGGTCGGTGAGGAGCTGCACCGCCTCTTCGATCGGCATCAACGAGTGCTCGCGCACCGAGCGCAACATCGCCGTGGAGAAGCTGAAGGTGGACAGCATGTCGAGGTGCGCGCCGGCGTCGGACGCGCCCACGACGGCTCGGGGATCGCGCCAGACGTCGCGTCGGAGCTGCCAGCTGGCCTCGTCGTTACCCGCGAGCGGGGGCTGCATGATCGTGCGGAGCTCGTCGAGCATCGAGATGTCGATCAAGCAGTCGAAGGGCTCTTGGCCGCGTTCCTGGGCGATGTCCTTCACCGTGCGACCGGCGAGGCCTTCGTTCTCCTTGGAGAAGGTCTCGACGATCGTCATGTTCTGCCAGTTGGCGATGCCTCGCAGCATCCCGGCTTCGGGCGACGACGCTCCCTCAGACAGACGCTTGCGCTCGTCGGGGTCTGAGAGTGCCTTCATCTTCTCGTTCACCGGCAGCGCCATGGTCTTGCGCCAGCCGGGGAGCGCGTCGAACACGAAGCCGGCCTTGAACGTGAGGAATGTGGTCATCACGTCGGGGACCGTGAGCGCGAGCACTTTGCCGCCGTGCTCGCTGGCGAAGTCGCTCGCACTGAGCTGCGACTCGACGTATGGAGCGTTGGCCGCGTTCGGGACCAGCACATTCCAGTTGAGCGGGCGGTTCGCCGCTTTCGACATGTCGGCCATGAGCTGGCGGTGCTGCTCCTCGAAGGCGCCGACGTGAGGGATGAACTCGAGCGTCGTGCCTTCGTGCTCCCCGGTCACCTTGCAGAGAGCGATCAGCTCCTCATTTGTTGCGAAGCGCGAGGGGACAGGATCGCCGTTGGCATCGTTGTGGGTCTTCGCTTGCGACGACGAGAACCCGAGGCCGCCGGCCGCGAGCGAGTCGCCGAGCACCTGACACATCTGCTCGATCTGCTCGGCGCTGGCCGCGTTGCCGATCGAATCCTGGCCCATGACGACGCGGCGGATGGCCGAGTGGCCGACGAGGAACCCGGCGTTCACGGCGAGATTGCCGTCGATGCGGTCGAGGTACTCACCGAAGGTGCGCCAGTTGTAGGGCACGCCTTCGAGGAGCGACTCGAGGGGCATGCCCTCGACGCGCGCCAGCATGCGCGTGAGGTAGTCGATCTCGCTCGCTTCGATGGGCGCGATCGTGAAGCCACAGTTCCCACCAACGATCGTGGTTACTCCATGCAGGGGTGACGGCGTTGCCGCCGGATCCCAGAGGATCTGCGCGTCGTAGTGCGTGTGGATGTCGACGAATCCCGGTGCGACGACCTGACCGTCGGCGTCGATGATCTGCGCCGCGTCCTCGTCGATCGTGCCGATCGTCACGACGCGTCCGTCGCGCACGCCGACATCGGCGTGCTGCGGCTTCGCCCCTGTGCCGTCAACGACCTCGCCGTTGCGGATGACCAGATCCAACATGTGGAACCTCCTGACGTAAGCGTCAGGCTAATGCTCTGACCGAGAGCCGATCAGGTGAGCCGATCAGGCGAGGCCGTCCACGGCCGCGCTGGCGATGGCTTGCGCGGACTGCTTCGTGAGCGCCGATCCGAAGATGGTGATGACGCGACCGCTGTCGTGCAGGACGATGATGCCGCTGCGTGTGCTGCCGCGTACGAACACGGCCCGTTCGCCCAAACCCTTGAGCTTCTTGAACTTCGCCTTGCCCGCATAGATCTTGTTCTGGGCGACGGCGTACTTGAAGGCCTTCGCTCCCACGCGACCTCCGAGGTCGTCCTCCACTCGCATCACGGCAAGGGCAACGTTCGTGAACGTGCCGGACCCGGCTTGGTAGGAGTAGCTGCACTGAGGCGTACCGCCCTCACTCGGTGTGGCGCCGTCGACGGTCGCGGCAACTGCTGACTCCATCGCGGCGGTATCGACCAATGCGCACACTTCGGTGCCGGTGAGATCCACGGGCGCGGAGGTTCCCGCGGGCGCCAGTGTCGCGGAACCTACGACCATCGCCATCGAGGTGCCCACGATGGCGAGGAGCGTTCGCGTGCGGCTCATGCTGATGACTCCGATCGACGTGCCGGGCTCGCTTTGTCCCAGCGGTTGCTGTGCAACGTATCGTGATCCGGGTTCGACGATGTGCCGGGTTCGACGATGTGCCGGGTTCGACGATGTGCTGGGTTCGACGATGTGCTGGGTTCGACGAGATGGAGGTGGGTGTGGGGGTCGTCGCGGTTACCGGGTCGGCGGGTGGCATCGGCGGCGCGATCCGGCGCCGGATCGAAGCCGAAGGTCAACGCGTGATCGGCGTCGATGTGCGCGACGCCGAAGTGATCGCGGATCTCTCGTCGCGCGCCGGGCGCGCTGCCACGATCGCGGCTGTCGGGGAGCAGTGCGAGGGTCCGCTCGACGGGCTCGTGGTCGCGGCCGGGATTGGTGGGAGCACTTCGGCACCCGCCTCGTCCGTGGCTCGCATCAACTACTTCGGCGCGGCCGACTTGCTTGTTGGCTTACGCGATCGGTTGGTCGGCGGTGAGCTCGGCGCTGCGGTTGCCATCGCGTCCAACTCGGCAACGGCGATGCCGGTCAACGACCCGACATTGGTCGACTGCTGCCTCGCCGGGGACGAGGAAGGTGCCGCAAAGGCGGCCGAGTCGATGGACGGCGAGGCCGTGTACGCGCACTCGAAGCTCGCGCTCGCTCGCAAGGTGCGACGGCTCGCGGTCGAATGGGCGCCCGGTCTGCGCATCAACGCCGTCGCGCCTGGGCCGGTGCTCACGCCGCTCACGGAAGCCGCGCTCCAGCATCCGGTGACCGGCGATCTCATCCGGGCGTTCCCGATCCCGCTCGACCGCTGGGGCGAGAAGGACGAGATCGCCAACGCCGCGTGGTTCTTGCTTTCGCGCGAGTCGTCGTGGAGCACCGGCATCGTGCTCTTCGCCGATGGCGGTACCGACGCCCTCCTCAACCCGGATCGGCTCTAGGACCGTGTTGAACAAGGCGGTTTCTGGAGGCTGGTTGGGTTCGTAGGGCTGTGTGGCGTGGGCCCGGGTTCATGACGAACCGAAGAGCCGGCTGTTGAAGGGTGAGGGGCCGGTCACCCGGGTGGCTTGATGCCGTGGAGTGGTG
>CAMDCC010000257.1 GCA_945889545.1 Bifidobacterium breve
TGCCCGATCGTGGGAGTGGCGGTGTGCAGGTCGGGCTGCTCGGGATCGACGAACACGTTGTCGGTCACGCCGTGCTCGGGCACGTACTGCCCGGTGAGCAGTGTGGCGCGCGACGGCGAGCACGGCGACGAGTGCGTGTAGTGGTTGCGCATCTCCATGCCCTCGCGCTGGAGGCGCCCGCGGGCCGGGAGCTGCGTTTGCAACTCGTCGGGGATCCATCCGCGTGACCGCTCCTGGTCGCTCATGATCAGCACCACGTTCGGCTTCTTGCGCATCTATCGATCTCCCGGGGATTCGGCCAGCTCGTGTTTGAGCACCTTGCCCACTTCGTTGCGGGGGAGCGTAGCGATCGTCTCGAAGCGCACCGGCACCTTCCACGGACCCAGGTGCGCGCGGCAGTGCGCCTCCAATGCGGCGGGGTCGGGCGGCGTACTCGGGTCGACGGGCACCACAAACGCCACGGGTACTTCGCCGAGGCGCTCATCGGGAACGCCGACGACAGCCACTTCGCGCACACCCGGCGCGGTAGCGAGTACCTCTTCCACCTCGGCCGGTGTGATCTTCATGCCGCCGCGGTTGATCTGATCGGAGACGCGACCTTCGATCCACACGAAGCCGTCGTCATCCACCGAACCAATGTCTCCGGTGCGGAACCAACCATTTGCGGTCATCCGATCGGTGAGGTCAATTCCATCGGTTGACCGTGCCTTGAGGACAGGCGTCCGGACGACGAGCTCACCGTCGTCCTCTGCGCGGACCTCGACGCCGTCGTGGGGACGTCCAACTGCCCCGAGCTTCGTTGCCGACCATTCGCGCCAGTCCGCCGCGTTCCACCCGACAATCTCGCCGCCGAGCTCGGTCTGCCCGTAGCAGTTCAACACCCCGATCCCGAAACGCTCGTGGAAGCGGCGCACGAGGAATGGGGAGAGCGGCGCGGTGATTGAGCGCACCCAGGCCAAGGGCTCGAGCGATGTGATGTCGTTGTCGTCGCACAGCATCGCGAGAGCGGCGGGTGGCAGCACTACAGAGCGGACCGAGTGGCGCGCGACGAGCGCCGCGAACTCCGCCGGCTCGAAGCGCTCCATCAGCACGATCGGTGCCCCGACGCGTAGCGCGAAGCACACGTTGTAGATCCCGGCCCACAAGGAGAGTGAGACCGGAATCAGGTTGGGGGTCGACGCGCGCTTCGCCGGACCGCTCCCGCGCACCTTGTGCAACACGCCGTCGAGCAGCGCGAGCACGCCCGAGTGCGTGAGCAGCACCGGCTTCGGCGGCCCCGTCGTCCCCGACGTCATCTGCACCAGCGCCACGTCCGCGTCGTACCGCGCCACCTCTCCAAACCCCACCCCAACCCCAATCCCGACCCCCCGTTTTGGAGACTCACCACCCCGGATTCCGGGGTCCTGGCTCTCCAGAATGAGGGCGGGGGGTACGAGGGTCAACAGACGTGCGATCTCGTCGTCGCTGGCGCGGGGGTTGAGCGGTACGTAGACGGCACCGGCTGCCCACACGCCGAACAACGTGGCGATCGTCTCGGCGTCGTTGCCGAGCATCACGGCGACGGGCATGCCGGGCTCGACGCCCGCTTCGACCAACTCGTCGCGCACGCGCTCGGCGCGCTCGATGAGCTCACGGTGCGTGACGGCCTGCTCGCCGACGTGGACGACGACCTCGTCGGGTGCGATCTCGTATGTCGGCGCGAACAGCAGATCGGCGAGGGTCACAGCTCTTGGATGTGGATCAGGTTCTGGATTCGCGGGGAGCGAGGGGCTGCCAGTTGGCTTCGCGCTTCTCGGCGAATGCCTGTGGTCCCTCTTCCTGATCGGGATGACCCCACATCGACACAAGGTGCTTCGCACCCTCGCGGCACGCGTCGGTGAGGCCCGACTCGAGTGCGCCCCACAGCGCCTTCTTGGTCGCGACCATCGCAGCCGGAGAGTTCTTGGCGATGGTCTCGGCCAGCTCCTGGGCGCGCTCGCGCAGCCGTTTGGGCGGATCGACGATCTCGCTGATCATCCCGAGCTCGTACGCACGCGCCGCACCCATGCGTTCGTGCCGACCCATGAAGGCCATGCGCATGACGGCTTCGGTCGGCATCTTGCGGATCAGCCCGATCGCCTCGATCGAGACCACCTGGCCGATCGAGACGTGCGGGTCGAAGAACTGCGCGTCGGACGCGGCGATGACGATGTCGGCGTCGGCCACCCAGTGGAAGCCGCCACCACAGCAGATGCCGTTCACCGCGGTGATCACCGGCTTCCACACGTGCTGGTGCCACGAGGTGAAGTGGAAGTCCCAATTCTCGGCCGAGTCGCGGTAGCGCTGCATGCCCACACCGTCGGACGCGATCTCGGCCACGTCGACACCGGTCTGGAACGCCCGGCCCTCGCCCGTGTGCACGATCACGCGCACCTCGGGATCATTGTCGAGCTCGATCCACGCCTCGGCGAACTCGTCGCGCATCTTGGCATTCATCGCGTTCAGCTGGTCGGGCCGGTTGTTGATGAGCCAGCCCACCGGCCCATGCCGCTCGACGATCAGGTGCTCATAGCTCACGTGTGCCTGCTCATGTGTGACTGCTCCCTGCTCTCGCCCACGCCGCCTCACGCTTTTCGGCAAACGCGAGCGGGCCTTCCTCTTGATCGGGGTGACCCCACATCGAGACGAGCTCGGCGGCGCCGGCTCGACACGCATCGGTGAGCCCATGCTCGAGCGCCCCCCACAACGCTCGCTTGGTAGCTGCCATCGCGGCGGGGGAGTTACGGGCGATCTTCTCGGCGAGGGCCTGCGCGTGCTCGCGCAGCGCTTCGGGCGGGTCGACGACCTCGCTGATGATGCCGAGCTGGTGCGCACGAGCCGCATCGATCCGTTCGTGACGGCCGACCAACGCCATGCGCACGATCGGCTCCATCGGTGACTTCCGTACGAGCGCGATGCCCTCGTACGCCACGACTTGTCCGACCGATACGTGCGGGTCGAGGAACGTGGCGTTGGACGCGGCGATCACGATGTCGGCGTCGGCCACGAAGTGCAGGCCACCACCTGCGCACACACCGTTGACCGCCGCGATCACGGGCTTCCACACCTGGCAATGCCAGGCGGTGAACTGCAATGTTGCGTCGCGGGTACGGCGAGAGTGCTCACGCAGCGCGTCACGATCCTTGGCCATCTGCGCGACGTCGACGCCCGTCTGGAACGCGCGCCCCTCACCAGTGTTCACGATCACCCGGACGTCGGGGTCATCGTCGAGCTCGTGCCACGCGCGCTCCAGCTCGTCGAACATCAGCGAATCCATGGCGTTGCCGGCGTCGGGTCGATCGAAGATGATCCACCCCACCGCACCGCGCCGCTCGACCTTCAGGCGCTCGTACGGCAGGCGCTCGTACGGCAGGCGCTCGTAGCTCATGAGCGGGGGACGTCGCCCCAGGGCGCGTCCTTCCAGGGGTCGGGCTCGCGGGGGAGGCCTAACACCCGTTCGCCCACGATGTTGCGGTTGACCTCGCTGGTGCCGCCCTCGATCGTGTTGGCGCGGCTGCGGAGCATGCCGTGCACCTCGTGTGGCAGCGACGCGTCGTAGTTGTCGGCGTCGGTCTCCCACGCCATCGCGTCGGCGCCGAGCAAGTCGGTCGCGAGCACCTGGAGCCGCTGGTTCACCTCGCCGCTATGGATCTTGCCCACGCTGCTCTCCGGTCCGGGCGGGCGACCCGCAGCGCGACCCGCTCGTGCACGTTCGTTGGTCCAGCCTCGGATGCGCTCCTCGGAATACAGCGCAACGATCCGCTGGCGCACGATCGGCTCCGTGGACCGGCCGCGCTTGACGGCGAGATCGAGCGCATGGTCGACCCCGAGACCACCGATGCGATCGACGCCGCCCGAGCCGGCGCCCGCGACCATCTGCCGCTCGGAGGAGAGCGTGGCGTTGGCGACCCGCCACCCGTCGCCAACATCGCCGACGCGCTGTGAGTCGGGCACACGCGCGCGGTCGAGGAAGACCTCATTGAAGTCGGCTTCGCCGGTGATGTGGCGCAACGGACGGATGTCGACGCCGGGCTGATCGAGCTCCAGCAAGAAGTACGTGATGCCCTTGCGCTTCGACACGCTGGAATCGGTGCGGGCGAGAAGCACGGCGTACTCCGACTGGTGCGCCCACGTGGTCCACACCTTCTGTCCGGTCACCAGCCACTCGTCGCCATCGCGCTCGGCGCGAGTGGCGAGCGATGCCAGATCGGACCCCGCGCCGGGTTCGCTGAACAGCTGGCACCAACGCTCCTCGTTGCGCACGATCGGCGGCAGGAAACGCTGGCGCTGGTCGTCGGTGCCGTGTGCGAACAGCGCCGGCGCGCAGAGGTTGAGTCCGAGCGGGTTGAGACGTCCGAGGTTGTACGGCACGAGCTCGCCGTCGATCACGCGG
>CAMDCC010000258.1 GCA_945889545.1 Bifidobacterium breve
GTCACGTTCGCCCTCGCCAGCGCGCTCGGCGGGGCATTCCGCACGGAGTTCCGACTCCCGGGCTCGGAGAGCCAGGCCGCGGTGGACCTGTTCGAGCACTCCGGCTTCGGCGACCGAGCCGGTGCCACCGGGCAGCTCGTCTTCGAGGCTGGTGCCGGGGTGCACGATCCGGCCATCCGCGAGCGGGTCGAGGCGCTCCTCGCCGAGGTCGACTCTCGGATCGTCCGGTCCGGCATCGCAAGCCCGTACGCACCCGGCGGTGAGCATCAGATCGCGGAGGGCGGTCGGGTCTTCTACGCGGATGTGAACCTCGCCGACCGGACCGAGGAAGCGTTCCAGGCCGCAGGCGAGCGCATCACCGCGCTTGCCCATGACGTTCGGGGCGATGGCCCGCGGATCTCGCTCGGCGGCGACATCTTCATCGAACCCGAAGTCGGCGGGGCCAGCGAGATGATCGGCGTTCTCGCCTCGATGGTGATCCTTCTCCTTGCGTTCGGCTCCGTCCTCGCCATGGGCCTGCCCATCGTCACCGCGCTGTTCGGCATCGGGTGCGGCGCCGCAGTCGTGCTCGTCGCCCGCAACTTCATCGACATGCCCGACTTCACGATGGCCGCCATCTCGATGGTCGGCATCGGCGTCGGGATCGACTACGCGCTGTTCATCGTCACCCGCTACCGCGAAGGCCTCCGGGCCGGGCTCGACCCCGAGCCGGCCGTGGTTCGCGCCATCGACACCGCCGGACGCGCGGTCATCTTCGCCGGCACCACCGTGATGATCTCGGTCCTCGGGCTCCTGCTGACCGACCTCAGTTCGACGCGGGCCGTCGCGGTCGCGATCTCCCTCGGCGTGCTGATGACCATGGCCGCATCGATCACGCTGCTCCCCGCGCTCCTCGGGTTCGTCGGCACCAACATCGATCGCCTCGGGCTGCCCCGCCGCCACCCGGCGACCGGCCCAGGCCGCCGGTCGTTCTGGTACCGGTGGAGCCGCACCCTCCAACGCCGGCCGGGTCTCGCCGCGGCCGCGGGCTTCGTGCTCCTCCTCGTGCTCGCTGCGCCCGCGCTCACCATGCGCCTCGGCATCGGGGACGCCGGCAACCGGCCCACCACCGACACCACCCGCCGCGCCTACGACGCCTTGGCCCGCGGGTTCGGACCCGGGTTCAACGGCCCGCTCGTCCTCGCCATCGAAACGCCGTCCGGCCGGGGTGACGCGGCCACCTTGGCCCGCCTCGAGGCCGACCTCGCAGCCACGCCGGGCGTCGCCGCGGCAACTCCATCGCAGGCCAGCGCCGACGGCACCGCCGCCGTGCTCCAAGTGTTCCCCACCAGTGCGCCCCAGGACACCGAGACGGCCGAACTCGTCACACGCCTGCGTGACGACGTGATCCCGGCGGTCACCGACGGCACCGACGTGACGGTGTTCGTCGGCGGCGCTACCGCGTCGTTCGACGACATCGCCGAGGCCACAGCGGCGAGCCTCCCGATCTTCATCGGCGCGGTGCTCGTGCTGTCGTTCGTGCTGTTGATGACCGTGTTCCGCAGCATCCTCGTGCCGCTCAAGGCCGTAGTGATGAACCTGCTCTCGATCGGCGCGGCGTACGGCGTCGTCGTCGCGGTGTACCAGTGGGGTTGGGCATCCGACTTCTTCGGCGTCGGCAAGTCGGGGCCGATCGAGGTGTGGGCGCCGGTATTCCTGTTCGCCGTGGTGTTCGGTCTCTCGATGGACTACGAGGTGTTCCTGCTGTCGCGCATCCGGGAGGAGTACGACCGCACCGGCGATAACACGACCGCGGTAAGCGACGGGCTGGCGTCGACGGCCCGGGTGATCACTGCCGCTGCCGCGATCATGGTGTGTGTCTTCGGCAGCTTTGTGTTCGGTCCCGAGCGTGGCCTCGCGCTCTTCGGGCTGGGGCTCGCGGTCGCCGTGTTCGTGGACGCGACCGTCGTCCGACTCCTGCTCGTGCCGGCCACCATGGAACTGCTCGGCGCGGCGAACTGGTGGATGCCGCGCTGGCTCGACCGGGTGCTACCCCGGGTCCACGTCGAGGCGCCGCCCGATGCCGCACGCGGACCGCGACCCGCCGAGCCCGCCGACCTTCGGTTCGACCTCCCGTCCTCCGTCCCCTCCTCCGGTCATCAGGAAGTGAGCGTGTGATGAGCACCAAGATGGATCACATGGAGACCACCGAGACGCCCATCCCGCCCGAGGATCCGTCCACCCGCGGGCCTTCATGGTGGCGACGGCTCCTGCGTCCGTACACCGAGGTTCAGACAGCCAAGGAGAACCTGCACCTCCTGCTCGACCTTCCGATCGGGGTGGCGATATTCACGCTCGTGGTGACCGCGCTGTCGCTCGGCTTCGGACTGTTGATCACGTTGATCGGGATCCCCATCCTCTTGTTCACCGCAGTCGCGGTACGGGCGATCGGCAACTGGGAGCGCGCCCGCGCCCGGGCGCTCCTCGGTCTGCACGACCTCGCGCCTGCAACCTCATTGCACGATCACGGGCAGATGCTCGGCGAGGACCGGCACGCCAACGGCGAGCGCTGGTGGCGCCAGACCTTCGCCGGCGTGAGGGACGCCACGTTCTGGAAGGAGCTGCTCTACGAGCTGGTCCTCATGCCATGGGGCATCGCGACGTTCACGGTCACCGTGACGGTGTGGAGCGTGGCGATCGGTCTCGTGACCACTCCCCTGTGGGGCTGGTCCCTGCCGAACAACACGTGGACCGGTGAGTGGTGGCAGATGCTCCTCTGGACGCTCGTGGGCCTGGTCGCCGTCGCGCTCGCGCCGTGGGTCATCCGTGGCGTGGCCTGGCTCAGCCGGCTCGTGACTCGCGGCCTGCTCGGCACGAGCGCCGCGGAGCTCGAG
The DNA here is from genome assembly GCA_945889545.1 of Bifidobacterium breve. Classification (GTDB taxonomy): domain Bacteria; phylum Actinomycetota; class Acidimicrobiia; order IMCC26256; family PALSA-555; genus SHVJ01. Next base: position 2,874 of record CAMDCC010000258.1, read on the forward strand.
GCCAAGATCGAGCACCTCAGCGACAGCCGCGCCCGCACCGTCGACGCGGCCACCGCCGAACGGCAGCGCATCGAGCGCGCCCTCCACGACGGTGCGCAGATGCGGCTCACCGCGGTCGCCATGGGGCTCGGTCGGGCCAAGGAGAAGCTCGCGTCCGATCCCGAGAGCGCCGCAACCCTCATCGACGAAGCCCATGCCGACGCCAAGCTCGCGCTCGTCGAGCTGCGCGACCTCGCCCGCGGCATCCACCCCTCGGTGCTCACCGACCGCGGCCTCGACGCGGCGGTGCACGCCCTCGCGGCGCGGGTCCCGATCCCGGTGGAGGTGACCGTCGAGCTCCCGACCCGCCCGAGCGCTGTCGTCGAAGCCACCGCGTACTACGTAGTGGCCGAGAGCCTGACCAACGTGAGCCGCCACGCCCAAGCATCCCGGGCCACGGTCACCATCCGTCAGGCGGACGGCCGCGTCGTGGTAGAGGTGCAGGATGACGGGAAGGGCAGCGCGAACGTCGGCGAGCACAACGACCTCGTGCCCACCGGCCTGCGGGGTCTTGCCGACCGCGTCGCGGGTGTCGACGGCGACTTCTCCGTGGACAGCCCACCCGGCGGGCCCACGGTGATCCGAGCGACGGTGCCGTGCGCGTAGTCATCGCCGAGGACTCGGTGTTGCTCCGCGCCGGCCTCGAGCGGCTCCTCGCCGACGAGGGCATCGACGTCGTTGCCACCGCGGGCGACGGCGCCGAGCTCCTTCTGGTCGTGGAGCAGCACCACCCCGACCTTGCGATCGTCGACGTGCGAATGCCGCCCACGTTCACCGACGAGGGGTTGCGCGCCGCGATCGAGGCCCGCCACGCACAGCCCGGCCTGGCCGTGCTCGTGTTGTCACAGTACGTAGAGGACGAGTACGCACGCGAACTCCTCGGAGGAGATGCCACCGGAGTCGGCTACCTCCTCAAGGACCGCGTCGCCGACGTGCGCGAGTTCGTGGAAGCGGTGCACCGCGTCGGCGCGGGTGGCACTGCCCTCGACCCGGACGTCATCGCCCAGCTCCTCGGCCGTCACAGCAGCGACTTGGCACTCAATGTGCTGACCCCGCGCGAGCGTGAGGTGCTGTCACTCATGGCCGAGGGGCGCTCGAACCGAGCCATCGCCGACCGGCTGGTGATCAGCCCCGGCGCGGTCGAGAAACACGTCGGTAACGTCTTCGCCAAGCTCAACCTCGAGTCCGACGATGCCAACCACCGGCGCGTCCTCGCGGTCTTGCACTTTCTCAAGTAGGCATGCACGCTTGCTCGCTTGATAACGAGCTGTTCAATCTCAGTCGCCTCTGCCTTGAGCAAGCAGTGCTAGCGACCCATCGCGGCGAGACTTGGATCGTTGCCGCAAGTTGGCATATAGGAACTCGCCAGTTCGCTAGACGTCTGGGGCGTGGCTCTCCGACCACAGTGTTGAGTACACCTCGGTCACTGCGTCAGCGAAGTTTGGGTCAGGGTTATACCGGAGGGCGAAGTCCCTGACCGC
>CAMDCC010000259.1 GCA_945889545.1 Bifidobacterium breve
GCGCTTGAACCCAGGCAACATCCGCAAGCCCGACCAGATCAAGGCCGTCGCGTCCGAAGCGCGTGACCGCGGGTTGGCAATCCGCATCGGCGTGAACGCGGGAAGTCTCGATCCCGAGATCTTCGAGCGTCACGGCGGTGCCACACCAGAGGCGCTCGTCGAGTCGGCGGTTCGTGAGCTCACCTACTTCCGCGAAGTGGACTTCGAAGACGTGAAGATCTCGGTGAAGGCCTCGAACGTGGCGCTGATGATCGACGCGTACCGGCTGCTGTCCGAGACGGTGGACCATCCGTTGCACCTTGGAGTGACCGAAGCCGGCCCACCACCGGCTGGGCTCGTGAAGTCGACCGCCGGCATCGCCACGCTGCTGGCCGAAGGCATCGGCGACACGATTCGTTACTCACTGACGGCCGATCCCGTGGAAGAGGCACAAGCCGGTCGCACGCTGCTCGAGGCCATGGGTCTACGCGAGCGCAAAGGGCTCGATCTGATCGCGTGTCCGAGCTGTGGGCGCGCCGAGGTCGACGTGATCAAGGTTGCGAAAGAAGCGCAGGCCGCGTTGGAAGGCCGCAACATTCCGTTGCAAGTGGCGGTGATGGGGTGTGTGGTGAACGGTCCCGGCGAGGCGCGCGGCGCCGACCTCGGGATTGCCGCCGGTCGCGGCAAGGGTCACCTGTTCGTGCGCGGCCACGTCGTGCGCGTCGTACCAGAAGCCGAAATGGTGAGCGCGCTGATCGACGAAGCCGAGAAGATCATGGAAGAAGGCATCGAAGCACGCATCGCCGCCGCCGACGTCGACGCTGAGCGCATCGCAGCCGAGACTCGCGAAGAGCTCCTCCAGATCCAAGGCACCGACGCCAACCACGACAACGAGAAGATCAAGAGGATCCGCGTGATCGCCGAGGGCTGAAGAGGCCGTGACTCATATCCGAGGTTTCGACGCGGCGGACGTCGAGTCTGTCGTCGCTCTGTCATTGCGCGCGTGGGCGCCGGTGTTTGCATCGATGCAGGGAGTGCTTCGACCTGAGATCTACGACCGCATGCATCCGGATTGGCAGGCCGATCAGCGTCGCGACGTCGAGGAGGCTTGCGCCAACTCGGAGCATCGCACTTGGGTCGCTGATGTCGACGGGAGAGTCGTCGGCTTCGCGGTCATCGCACTGCACGACCGACAGAAGCTGGGCGAGATCTACATGCTCGCGGTCGATCCTGAACACCAGCGAAGCGGCACGGCTTCGGCGTTGATCGAGTTCGCCCTCGACCAGATGCGAGTTGCGGGAATGACCGTCGCGATGATCGAAACCGGTGACGATCCGGGTCATGCGCCGGCGCGACACACCTACGAGAACGCGGGTTTCGACCTGCTCCCGGTCGCCAGGTACTTCAAGGCGCTCTAACGAGAACAACCTGGAGTGGCTGGTCCCGGCCTTACGGCTGGAGCATCGTCGTCACACGCTTACGAAACTCGCGGAAGTTCGCGCGTCCCTAGTCCGGTGTGGTCTCGAGGCTCGAGACGAGCAGTGCTTGGCGTGAGCGACTATCGATGCCCCAAGTCGTCGACAACGCCGACGCCACCGTGGTGGACTGGCACCTCGAGGTGGGCAACCGCCCGATGCGCGTCAACTCGTGCCGCGATCCGACGGAGGCGTCGATTACTCCATGCCACGATTCCTCGATCTTCGGTCCGAACAGCCGCCGGATGATGCCGCGGTTGTGCTTCGGGCTGGCGTGACGAGCCCAGACAATATCCTTCGGTCGGCAGAACGAACCTTCGCGATCTACGCCGTGTACGGCATCTCGGTTGAAGGCGTGATCGGCCGTACCGTGCTCGACGCATGCCGAGCCAGCGAGCGGATCGCTGGCTACCGCCAAATCCGGCTCTCGACCTTTGGACGACTCCGCGCGGCTGGGTTCGCGCTCTTGGCTACCTTCGACCACCCGCACTTCACGCTGGTGCTCGCCGATCTCAGCGAGGTCACCATCGCACGGCTCGGTCGATGTTTCGACGATCCGATTCCCAACCCCGGACGACCGGCCTCGGGGTAAACTTGGAGTGGTGACAGGAGGTGCAATCGTGAAACATGTCTATGACCTTGCGGTCGACTTCATGGATATGTCCGACGATCGGCGACTCTGGACCCGGTCGGTCGACGCCGTCTCCGATGTCAAGCTCATCCCCGGCCACCACGTCATCGTCGGAGATGACGACGCCGACGCGAGGGTCGCCAAAATCCTCTCCACGGACGCCGACGGGAACATCGAGCTTGAGATACTCCAAGGCAGCGTCGAGTCGCACCACGACCTTCTCACCACCGCCTAACTTCAGACTCCGCCGAGTTTGCCGCCGTGGCGGACCACCCATGACGACGCGGTGGTCACAGGGGCACCGGGCACGGTGATGTCGTCGGCGAGGCGGTAGTCGGTTCGCCATTCGTTCGGACGAACGTCGTGGTGCACCCAGCCGTTGCGCGTGCCTTCGGTCCAGCGCATGTGTGGGCTGTTCCCGAGGATGGTTGGTGCGATGCCGGCGAGCTGCGCGCTCGGTGTGGTGGAGACGGCGGGCCCGACGAACTCGACGCCAAGGACCTTCGACGCGAGGTCGTCGAAGTCCTCCGCAAGAGTGCCGACCCAGCTCGAATGCACGTCGCCGGTCAGCGTGATCGTGTCGGCGACGCCAGGTCGTCCGAGCTCCGCGAACAGGCGATCGCGCGCGGCCGGATAGCCGTCCCATTGGTCGAGGTTCCACGCGGCGTTGCCTGGAGCAATGCGCCATTGCTGCATGACGACCTGGTTCGCGAGCACGTTCCACTGGGTATCGGCGGTGCGCAGCCCCTTCGTCAGCCAACGCTCCTGGGGTGTCCCGAGCACGGTGGTGGCGGGGTCGAACGCGGCATCGCAGCGTTCACCGATGTCCCTCGACCCGCACGTCTGCTCCGTGCGGTACTGGCGGGTGTCGAGCACATGCACGGTCGCGAGCCGCCCCAACGAGGTTCGGCGATAGATCTGAACATCAGGACCAGTCGGTGGAGGGAGACGCACGGGCTGGTGTTCCCACCACGCCTTGTACGCGGCCGCGCGGCGGGGCAGGAACGACGCGGCGCCGGGCGTGATGCTCGTATCCGACGGGCTGTCCGACGTGTAGTTGTTCTCTACCTCGTGGTCGTCCCAGGTCACGAGCCGTGGCGCGATCGCGTGCGCGGCCTGGAGATCTGTATCCGCCTTGTACAGGCCGTAACGGAGGCGGTAGTCGTCCAGCGTTTGGGGGATGCTCAATTGGGGACCGCGCACGGGGCCACCTGGGTACTCGTAGATGTAGTCACCGACGTGAATCACGAGATCGAGGTCGTGCTCGGCCAAGTCGGCGTAGGCGGTGTAGTAGCCCTGATCGAAGCGCTGGCACGACACGTGACCGAACTGCATGCGGCGAGGGAGCTCGTCGTCGGCCGGCGCTGTGCGCGTGCGCCCGATCGGCGTCTCGTCGTCGCCGGCGACGAAGCGATACCAATACGGACGCCCGGGGTCGAGGCCTCGCACGTCGACGTGCACCGAATGTGCGTGTTCGGGCAGTGCGGTCGCGATTCCGCGCTTCACGACCTTGCGCATCTCCTCGTCGGTCGCCACCTGCCAGCGCACCTTGACGGGGGACGTCGGCATCCCGCCGCCCGCCAGCGGATCCGGCGCGAGGCGCGTCCACAGCACGAAGCCGTCAGGCAACGGGTCGCCCGAGGCGACCCCGAGCGTGAAGCGGTTTCCGCTGTTCAACCCGGTTGCGCCGTTCGGCACCACGAGGCCACGTGGGAGCGTCGCTGCCGCGAATGCAGCCGCGGCGCCGCCGAGGAAGCCGCGGCGCGAGATGCCGCGCGTGAGTGGGCTCATGTCGGACGCCATCCGCGTGCTCAGGCCATCCCGGAGAAGTCCACCTGACCCGTTGTCATCGCCGCGGTGAAACCGGAGTCGACGAGCAGGTTCACTCCGTTGACGTAGCCCGACGCGTCGGCGCCCAGGAACGCGAGGACCATCGCCACTTCGCGTGGCGTCACGAGCCGACCGTTCGTCTCGGAAACGTTCCAATCGATGAGCTTGTCGGTCATCGTGGCGCGGAAGTCGGCCAGGAGCGGTGTGTCGATCGGGGATGGACACACGCTGTTGGTGCGGACTCCGCGCCGGACCGTCGGACGCGACGAGCGCATCGTGTACACCTGCACGAGCTCCTTGGAGAAGAAGTACGGCAGCACACCGAGCTCGGCCAAGTTGGCGTCGATCCACGCCAGCGTCTTTTCCCAGTCGTCGAGGTCGAGCACTTCGGTGATTGCTTCGAGATGCGACTGCCATTGGCTTCCTGCCGTCGACGCCGTGTTCACGATCGCTCCA